>NZ_JALCZV010000024.1:0-20220 GCF_023373925.1 Fibrobacter sp. HC4
GATAACGATGTTTTGCTGTAAAAACAAGCTGTTTTGATAAAAAATTAAAATGGTAGATTATTGAAACCACGAAATTTGGACCGTTGTGGAGTTTGATAAGAGGGGTGTCGCATGACCATACTCATTGTTAAATTGCCAAAAACAAAAGGAAAATAACAATGTCAAATGCTCGCTATAACGAAGAAATGCGGCTTCAAACTGTAAAACTGGTCCTGAAAGGCGACAAGTCGGCCGCAAAAATCGCCAAGGATCTCGGAATCAACCAGAATACGGTAAGTCCATCAAATACAAAATATGTATCAAATCAATAACTAAAGTTATTGATTATTAAAAAACAATAAATTTTAATGAATAGTCGCAATTTCAACCCATAACAATAAAACCCCGTCAGTTCATTCTGGCGGGGTTCTTATTTTATAGTCGAAATTTACTTTCGTCCGTTCAGTATGCGGCTTATGGTTTTCGTAAGGACGATCATGTCAATGGGTTTTGTCACATGGTCGTTCATTCCGGCTTCTAGAGCGGCACGGCGGTCTTCCTCAAAGGCATTGGCCGTTGTCGCAATAATGGGAATGTTCTTACGGGAATCAGGAAGCTTACGAATTTGACGGGTAGTTTCATAGCCATCCATTTTAGGCATTTGGATGTCCATCAAAATAAAGTCGTAATAGCCCGGGTCGGCCTTAGTCAACATTTCCAGACATTCACAACCATCTGCGGCACGTTCAACCTTGAAGCCAACTTCTTCCAGAAGCGTCGTTCCGATTTCCACATTCAGGTCGTTATCTTCTGTGAACAGAACTCTAAGACCAGCAAGATCCATTTTTTCTGCATCGGAACTTGACTTTTCAGAAACAACATTTTCTTCACAGATTTTATGGACAAAGCCAAGAGTAAACCTGGTTCCCTTTCCAAGGCTACTTTCTACTTCAATGGTACCGCCAAGCAGGTCCACCAGTTTCTTCACGATGGGTAAGCCAAGACCAGTTCCCGCAATCTTGCTTTCGGTGGAATTTCTTTCACGGACAAAGGAATCGAATATATGGGGCAAGTAATCTGGAGCCATACCGATACCATTGTCTGAGAAGATGAAATCGTAAGCGGCATAGCCTTCCTTATCGCAAGGCTTTTCTGTCAGTTCGACGTTAATGGTTCCGCCTTCTACAGAATACTTTACAGCATTACTCAAAAGGTTTACGGAAATTTCGCGCATCTTCACAACATCGATGCAGACATTTTCGTGAACAATATTCACGGCAAAATTCATGGTCAGATGATTTTCTTTAAGGGAAGCCTCAAAGATACTTGACGTAACCTCGACCATTTCGCGCAGATTAACCGGGCTTTCCACCACCTCGGATTTACCACTTTCAATGCGAGCCATTTCAAGCACATTGTTAATCAGCGAAAGCAGGAAGTCTCCGGCATTCATCACCTTCTTCAGGTATTCCTTCACCTTGGCCGGATTATCGCTTTCCTTTTCGATTAGGCTTGCAAATCCAAGAATGGCATTCATGGGAGTACGGATATCGTGACTCATGTTGTTAAGGAACGTCGTCTTCGCACGGCTGGATTCCTCTGCAGCGGCAAGGGCCTTTTTCAGGAGTTCCTGCTGTTCTTGTTCATTGGCCACAATTTCGGTAGCGTCACCGTGATAACCACGGAGACAGTAGGCCCCATCGGGCAAACGCACTGCAGTTCCACCACAACGGTTATACACGATTCCCAGCTTAGGATGATTCCAGCGGTAAAGCGCTTCGGCAAACTGGCCAGACTTCATCTTTTCAACAGCAGCACCAAATATGGGGACATCTTCCGGGATGATTCTCGACGCGAAGTATTCATGCAAGTCTTCCTCAGACATGGAACCGCCATCAACGCCGATCAGTTCGTAGAACTTTTCGTTTCCATTCAACAGACTGGGCAAGCCTTCTCTAAAGGTAACAAACCAGACCCCAAGTCCGGCATTGGTAATAATGTCGTTGTATTCCGCCAATTTTTTACGACTATTTTCTGCATTGACAAGAGCCGTTTCCGTCCGGACGATTTCATCCTTGTCAAAGACGACGCCCCAAATTTCATCTTCGGCGCCTTCGGTCTTGATCAAGCGGCCACGTTCTTCCACATGTTTCCAGGAACCATCCTTGCAGCGCAGGCGGTAGCTGACAGTATAGATTTCACTATTTTCCAGCGTGGGAATATCCTGTCCAAAGTCATCGGGATGAACAATCCCCTCAAGGCTACCACCAGATACCGACAGCAATTCTTCTACAGTATAGCCGAGCATTTGCGCAAACTGTTCCGACACATACTTGAAGGAAAAGGCATCGTCATTCCGTCCAATCTTAAATCCACCGCGGATCGTTTCGGCGATAGTCTTCGCCTGCATTTCACCACGCATCAGGAGCTTTCTCATTTTTTCGTTGACGTGCTGCAGCTGGCGGTTAAAATTGGCCAGGTCCTTCATATGACGGTGTTCTTCAGCATCACCCATGTACATGCCGATATAGACGAACACAAGGGCAACACTCAAGCCCAATTCCGAGAAGCATCCCTTCAAGTTCATAAGAACCTGAACACAGGATCCAAATACGGGGGGAATCACATACAGCAACAGGAAGCTGATCGCTCTAGGCTGCAGCGAAAATTTTCCCTTGGAAGTCTTTTCACGAAGCAGGTAAACAAATACACTCAGCACGTAAGAGTACGGCACCAGCAGTTGCAGCAAGAACAGGCTTCCGCGACGGTAGGCACCACTCTCATCAATATAAAACACCCAATGGGTCTTAAATGAAATTAGGCAAACCAGGGCATAGGCAATCAGGGGGATGGCAACAAACCATTTCTGTTTCGTAAACTTTTTGTTCTTTCTAAGGGCAAACAGACGGAACATCCAGACAGAGGCAAGATAGCTGGCCACAGCCGGGAACACCACCAACAGAAAATAGAGCAGACATTTACCCCACAAGGGGAAATCGACTAATCCATGCTCCGAGCAGATGACACCGATTGCGGAAATCTGAAGCAAAGTCACAGCCAGCGCAAAAGCACTGAACGACAAATGCGACGAAGATTCCGCTCTTTGAGAAAAAGCCTTGCCCAAGACAAATAGGTCTATACCAAGGAAAAATAACGCATGAACTACGTAAACTACACCTGCATCCATATACAATATCCCGTTCTAATTATTACAATAATAATATAAACAAACATTGCTCACTTTTATTTGGCGGGTCCTCCAGAAAGTGATTATTATAACATCTTTAGGGTATCGCATACCTTACAATTTATGTAAATACACAAAATCTTTTATTTTTCAAGCAATTACGTTAAGACGCAGCCTATTTTATTCATTTTTTGTAAAAAATTAGACCGTTTCACCCCTCTTTTTCCCAAAATAAAAAGGATTTTTTTTATAAAACCACCTATTGCCGAGGGGAATCTCCTTTTCTATTTTTGCACCCGATGAAGAGAACTGAAGTACAGAATCTCCAGCATGCACTCCAGGGTGCAGCACCGGCAATCCAGAAAGTCGGTTGGGTTTCTACTTTTCAAGACGTTGTTTCTGTTTTCAGTTTTAGTGTTTTTAAGGCAAAGGCTTTTAGCTTTTGCCTCTTTTTTTGCTCTACGAAAAGGGGCCGCGCAGCACACCCCTCCGCGTCATTCTGAGCGAAGCGAAGAATCCAAAAGAGTTTTAATTAGAACAAGTAAAAAGGTAAAACGATGAACGATAAATTCAACTGGAAAGCAAAGCGCGATCGCAAGGCATTCATTGCCCTGGCCGATGGCACCGTATTCCACGGCTACGCATTCGGCGAAGCCAAGGACACTGTAGGCGAAGCAGTGTTCAACACCGGTATGGCCGGCTATAAGCAGATTCTGACCGACCCTTCTTACGCTGGTCAGTTCGTAGTGTTCACCACCGCAGAAGTGGGCGCCTACTCCGCTAACATCGAAAAGTCAGAATCCCGCCAGGTGTTCCTGAACGGTATCGTCATCAACGACCTTTGCGACGCCTCCGAAAACGTGGGCGAACAGTCCCTGGATTCCTACATGAAGGAACAGAAGAAGGCCGGCATCGCAGGTGTAGACACCCGCGCCCTCACCCTCCACCTCCGCAACAACGGCGCCCAGAAGGCCTACCTCCATGTGGAAGACTCCGAAATGTCCGAAGCAGACGCCATCAAGAAGGCTCAGGAATGGATCGGCTTGGATGGTCAGGACTACGCTTCTGTAGTAAGCGACCCCAACGGCTACGAATTCTCCACCGAGGGCAAGTACAACGTAGTTGCTCTGGATTTCGGTATCAAGACCAACATCCTCCGCGACTTGGCCAGCCAGGACATGAAGGTGACCGTCATGCCCATCAACACAACCTTCGAGCAGATTCAGGCTAAGAATCCCGATGGCGTGTTCCTCTCCAACGGCCCCGCAGACCCCAACTCCCTGCCCCAGGTTGCAGCTCTCGTAAAGCAGCTCCTTGGCAAGTATCCTCTCATGGGTATCTGCCTGGGTAACCAGCTCCTGGGTCTCGCCCTGGGCGCCAAGGTTTCCAAGCTGAAGTTCGGCCATCACGGCTGTAACCATCCGGTAAAGTACCTGAAGACTGGCGCTGTAGAAATCACTAGCCAGAACCACAACTACGCCATCGACGAAACAAGCTTGCCGGCCAATGTGGAAGTCACCCACATCAACCTGAACGACAACACCGTAGAAGGCATCCGTTGCAAGGACGTTCCTGCATTCAGCGTGCAGTACCATCCGGAATCCGCTCCGGGTCCCAACGATTCCTACTACCTGTTCGAAGAATTTAAGAAGATGATCGAGGAATTTAAGAGGTAATAGGTTCGCTCGCAAGCTCGCTAGGGGTATGAGGTCGGCGCAAGGCGCCTAGAGGAAACCTCAGAAAATCAACCTCAAAGCGGAGCGACCTGAAAGCGAAGCGCCCTCAAACCTCAAAGCCACGAAGTGGCGACCTGAACAAAGTTTATTAAAGAGGAATACACAATATGCCTAAGCGTACAGACCTCAAGAAGATTATGCTCATTGGTTCTGGTCCGATCGTTATCGGCCAGGGCTGCGAATTCGACTACTCCGGCGTGCAGGCCTGTAAGGTGCTCCGCCGCGAAGGTTACGAAGTGGTGCTGGTGAACAGCAACCCCGCAACCATCATGACCGACCCGGAAATGGCCGACCGTACTTACATCGAACCGCTGAATGTGGACATTCTCCACGAAATCATCCGCCGCGAACGTCCCGATGCATTGCTCCCCACTCTGGGTGGCCAGACCGCTTTGAACCTGGCCATGGAACTCCACGAAAAAGGTGTTCTGGAACGCTACAATGTGGAACTCATCGGCGCCAAGGCCGAATCCATCGCCCGCGCAGAAGACCGTAAGCTCTTCAAGGACGCCATGCTGAACATCGGCCTGGACCTCCCCCGCTCAGGTTCTGCACACTCCATGAGCGAAGCTCTCGCCATTGCAAACACCATCGGCAGCTGGCCTCTCATCATCCGTCCGGGCTTTACCCTGGGTGGTACCGGTGGCGGTATCGCACACAACCCGGAAGAATTCGAAACCATCGTGAACCGCGGTCTCGACGCTTCCCTGAACAACGAAGTCTTGATTGAAGAATCCCTCCTGGGCTGGAAGGAATTCGAAATGGAAGTCATGCGCGATAAGAAGGGCAATGCCGTTATCGTCTGCTCCATCGAAAACCTGGACCCCATGGGCGTTCACACAGGCGACTCCATCACTGTGGCTCCGATCCAGTCTCTTGACGATCGCGCTTATCAGGCCATGCGTGACGACTCCCTGAAGGTGATGGAAGCTATCGGTGTTGAAACCGGCGGATCCAACGTTCAGTGGTCTATCGACCCCAAGACTGGCCGTCGCATCATCATCGAAATGAACCCCCGCGTGAGCCGTTCTTCCGCTCTTGCTTCCAAGGCAACGGGCTTCCCCATCGCAAAGATTGCAGCCCTCCTGGCCGTGGGTTACACTCTCGACGAACTGAAGAACGACATTACACAGTCCACTCCCAGCTGCTTCGAACCGGCTCTGGACTACGTCGTTACCAAGGTTCCCCGCTTTACCTTCGAAAAGTTCCCCAAGGCAGATAGCACTCTCGGCACCCAGATGAAGTCTGTGGGTGAAGCCATGGCTATCGGCTCCAACCTGAAGCAGTCCCTGCAGAAGGCTCTCCGCTCTCTGGAAACTGGTTTCGGCGGCTTCGGAGCCTGCGCCAAGTGCGAACAATTCCTGGCCTACGACGACGAAACCTTGACTCGCGAAGTGGCTCGCCCCAGCGCAGAACGCATCTTCGTGGTGTACGCCGCCTTCCGCCGCGGTTGGGACGTCGAAAAGCTTTACGCACTCACCAAGATCGACCGATACTTCCTCCGACACATGGAAGAACTGGCCCAGTTCGAAGACGAAATCCTCTCTGCAGGTTCTCTCGAAAACCTCTGCAAGGACAAGGCTCTGTTCCGCCAGGCCAAGGAATTCGGCTATAGCGATATCCAGATCGGTTACCTGTTCCACAAGACTCCGGAAGAAGTCATGGCAGCCCGTAACGGTATCAACCTGAAGCCCAGCTACTATTCTGTAGATACCTGCGCCGGTGAATTTGAAGCCGTCACTCCGTACTACTACTCCTGCTACGCAGACAATACCGAACCCGTCCGCGAAGTTCCGAACCGCGACAAGAAGAAGCGCATCATGGTGCTGGGCGGTGGCCCGAACCGTATCGGCCAGGGTATCGAATTCGACTACTGCTGCTGCCACGCCGCCTTCACTCTGAAGAAGCAGGGCTACGAAGTCATCATGGTCAACTCCAACCCGGAAACCGTTTCTACGGACTACGATACTTCCGACAAGCTTTACTTTGAACCGCTGACCCTCGAAGATGTCATGGGCATCTACGAACGCGAAAACTGCTACGGCGTTATCGTTCAGTTCGGTGGCCAGACTCCGCTTAACTTGGCAATGCGCCTGAAGAAGGCCGGCGCAAACGTTGTCGGCACAAGCCCCGAGGATATCGACCTTGCAGAAGACCGCGACTTCTTCAAGCAGCTGGTTGACAAGGTGGGCATCAAGCAGGCCGCCTCTGGCATTGCACATAACGTTGAAGAAGCCCTCGCCATCGTGGAAGAGATCGGCTACCCCGTTCTCGTGCGCCCCAGCTTCGTGCTCGGTGGCCGCGGCATGGTGATCGTCTATAAGGAAAAGTACCTCCGCAAGTTCGTGGAAGAAGCCGCAGCCATCGGCGAAGGCAAGCCTATCCTTATCGACCGCTTCCTGGAAGACGCAACCGAACTTGACGTGGACTGCATCAGCGACGGCAAGCACACCGTGGTGGGCGCCATCATGGAACACGTGGAACCCGCAGGTATCCACTCCGGCGACTCCGCAAGCGTCATCCCGCCCATGACCCTCAGCAAGGACCTGCAGGAAAAAGTCCGCGGCTACGCCAAGGAATTCGCAAAGGAACTCCATGTGGTTGGCCTCATGAACATGCAGCTCGCCGTCAAGGATGGCGAACTCTACATGATCGAAGTGAACCCCCGTGCCTCCCGCACCGTGCCCTTCGTTTCCAAGTCCATCGGCGTGCCTCTGGCAAGCTACGCAAGCCGCTGCATGCTGGGCGAAACCCTCGAAGAAATCGGCTTCACCGAAGAAGTCCATGTTCCGTACGTGAGCGTGAAGGAAGCCGTGTTCCCCTTCGTGAAGTTCCCGGGCGTCGACGTCACCCTTTCTCCGGAAATGAAGTCCACCGGCGAAGTCATGAGCCTGGATCGCGACCGCGGCCTCGCCTACCTCAAGAGCCAGCTGGCCTCCGGCAACCGCATCCCGGGCCAGGGCAACATCTTCGTCTCCCTCAAGGACGAAGACAAGGAACGTGCAGTGCCTCTCATCAAGAAGCTTGCAGACCTGGGCTACGGCATCTACGCCACCCGCGGTACTTCTACCATCCTCTTCAACGCTGGTATCAAGACTCGCGCCGTGTTCCGTATCTCCCGTGGTCGCCCGAACCTGCTGGACCTCATCCACGATAACGAAGTCCAGTGGATCGTGAACACCTCCGAAACCGGTGCCGAAGCCATGGTAGACGAAATCCAGATGCGCAGTAAGGCAGTGGTCAGCGGCGTGCCTATCACTACTACCATCGCAGCCCTCACCTCTACCGTTGAAGGCCTCATGGACAAGTACGACTACGGCCGCTTCGAAGTCTGCAGCCTCCAAGAATACCATAGGCATATTGTGAAGTAATGGGCGTTGCCCTGGCGGGCCGGCCCTCTTGCGCTATAAAAAGACCGAGCTGGAAAAATCCAGTTCGGTCTTTTTTTTCGTTCAGCCTCGCGCTCCTTGAAACTGCACGAGGCAAGCGCCGCGCGAGTCCGACCCCATGCGGGCTGCGGGGCCTAACGCGAAAGCATTATCAGAACTTCACATCCCTTAATGAAATCTTGCGCAACCGGATTCGTGTCGAAGTGTTTTCTACAAAAACTTTCCAGTAATCGACTTCCGCCCAGAAGGTTTCCGCCAAATCGAAGCGCCAGTAACTTAAGGATTTCTTGCGCTTGCCAAGCCACCAGTAGAGCCATTTGAGGCGACCGCCTCCTACATGGCGACCAAAGTTGCCACCCTGCAGGATTTCCCGCAGGAGCCACCTCCCGCGGAATTCGTCGGGCTTGCAAAGCATCAGACTTTCGTCAAGACCAAACGATTCACGAAGCAGCCACATGAGGGCGCCCGCAATTTTTCGCAATCCAAAGCTGTTCAGGTTCGCCATCAGTTCGCGGCGTTCGCTTTCGCTGGAATGTCTAAGCAACACGTAATAATCTACAATCTGCCGGAGCCCTACCCCGCCACCAATAAAATGGCGATAGATGTGCGATAGCTGCATGGCCAGCGCAAACTTCATGGAATGGGCACAGAAACCTTCGGGAACCTCTACCGAGTTCAGGATTTCCCAGTCCAGATATTTCAGCAGTTGCCTTGTCGCAAACGGATTGTAATTGCCCGAAGAGGTACGGAAATGAACTTCCACATCGATGGCGCGATCATTTTTCATGTGGGTGTGATGCGGCGAATCCTTCAGCGATTCCTGCATTTCGGTTTCCCGCAACAAACCCACGACGCTCTTTTTCCCGCCAGAAACCCAGATGTCAATATCTCCCGGCTGCCGACAAAGCGGATTCGGGTAAAGGCGAGCATTGGCCTGGCCCTTCAAAACGGCACAACTTCTGCCATGCCCCTTGAAAAATTCGGTGAGCTTTGCGGCTTCCTCATTCAAAATCTTGTTCAAGCCGCTAAAGGATTCCGCTTCGCTGGCCCACTGGAACATCAGTTCCATGGGAGGGCGCAGCTCCTGAGGCAACTTCATCACCCCGTCAAACGCAAGCCCCAGAAGAGTCTGCCGGTCCGCCTCGTCGTAAATACGCTTCCACTCTTCCGCAGACAGCCGCGGAAACGCACCAGCACTTGCCCCCGGACACCCAAGGGCAATACGCAACAGAAAGAAAAAATTATCGTATCTGGAAAAATCCATAGCACTCAGACAAAATACTGTAAGGCCGAATATTTTATTTCGGGAAGATCCTTCAAGTTAGCATCATCTTTTGATGCTATGTAAAACTCATAGTATCTTTTGAACATTTCCACAATTCTAGTGTAATTTGAATTAAGCTCTTGGAACTCCCGTTTATCAATAGACGCAGGAAGGCCAACATCTTCATCTACAATTACAACAGCCTTGCAAAAATCTAGTGCAGGAACTTTTTGTTCATTACTTAATTCGGAACTGCCAGATGATCCGAAAAAATATACGGATTGAGGAACGCCTTTTCGTTTCTTTGGCTTATGAGCTACAACGTTAATCACTTGTTCCTCCTTACAAGAAATGCCGGATTTTACTCCGGCACATCTAGTCGGCCTTTCTTTTTTTTCTCAGGTGGCGACCTACCACCCTGTTTCATCTAGTCGGCCTTTCTTTTTTTCTCAGGTGACGACCTACCACCCTGTTGCACTACTTAATATAGTTTTCCGCAGAACCTTTGTCAAGCACCTACCCTAAAATCCGCACAAAAAAGTCCCTCCGATTTTGGTCGGAAGGACTTTCGTTTTATACTTCAAGGCGAAATCGTAAAAACAAACTAATCGTCAACGACAACACCCATTCTGTCGGGAAGGCTGCTCTGCAGCAAGTTTGAACGGTGCTTCAGCTTGATCACCTTCACCTGGGGCTTTTTGTACTGTTTCTTCTGCTCTTGCTTTTTCATTTCTACTCCTATTACTGAAATTTGCCGCCATAACCCTTGGGACCGTCATTTTCAAAACCGCTGTTTTGCAGCAGGTTCGCACGGTGTTTTAGCTTGATCACTTTTACCTGGGGTTTGCAATACAGTTTCTTCGGTTCCGGCCTTTTCATTTTACGATAACCTTGCTCTTGTTATTGAAGAAGGAGCCCTTAACGCTGGGTTTGCCGTTGAGTTTACGGCCCTTCATGTCGAACCAGCGCTCTCCCGCGGCGTTGAACTCGCCGGTGCGGGTATTGAGTTTACCGATATACAGAGTTCCGCCCTCATCGTCATCCACGACCACATCCAAGTAATTCGGGGTCTCGATACTGGAAGTCGAACGAGCCATGGGAGCCATACCACGGAAGGACGGTTTCGGAGAAGGTGCCGGAGTTGCGACAGGATTGTAATAGAGGTAGGCTCGCATAGGCGGCAGATTTGCACCAGCGGTAGCTTTCACAAATTCGCCAATATGGACATCGGCAACATTCTCGGCAGCAAAACCATAAACATACCCAAGATCCGGATGACCTTCCTTCCAGACCATTTTTCCATAGGTTCCGCGAAGTTCCCAGCCATCACCCTCATCCTGGCCCTGGTCCGTGGGAGAGGCATCCAATGTACGTTCCAAGGTAGCCCCAGTCTTAAAGGAGATGGTCTCGCCAGTAGTTTTCACTAGGTACGGGGTGTTTGCGATCAGTTCGTCACGAACGGAACCCACGTGAACAGTCCAGTCATCCGAAGAAACATACTTAAATCTGTAGAATACAGCGCCCTCCACATTTTCCACATACATGCTAAAAGGCAGCGTAATGGTGGAGATTGTGCCAGCGGCAAAGGTCCTATTCAGCTCAATTGCGTCCACATCGATACTCCAAGGGAGCAGTACGGAGGTTTCGGAGTTTCCGTCGATAATTGCCTTGCTATCGTCATTGTATATACAAGCTGCGCCGTAGGTTGTGCCAAGGGCGGCCACCGGGGACATTTCAACATGGCCATCCACATCGGCAAAGCGCTTGTGGCACTCATTGCAGACATAGCCTGCTTCCCAACCTGTTTCAGAGCATGTGGGTACTACAGCATCATCGGTCCAGACTAGCATAGATGCGTCGTGATCAACAATGTGGTCCTCGTAATCCTTCCAGCCATTGGCTGACCTGTAGGCATCGGCTGAACCATGAGGCACGTGAATCAAAAATTCATCAGGAACGTTGAGGAAAGTCAGCCATTCCCCCAATTGAGGGGGCACTTTTGACTTCATATCCACACGAATCAAAGGAGTTTCTGCAAAAGCGAAATGCCCAATAGTTTCAATACTGCTCGGGATTTCAATACTAGTCAAGCGTTTATGATTATTAAATGCGCCATCGTCTAGTTCTGTAACACCATCGCCCAAAAACATGACACACAGACCGTCCTCGCACTTATTTTTCTTAATATCATACATAGATGAAAGCACAGGCAAAGCAGTATCACCGTCGCTGGTTGTGTAAGCAATATAGTGATTGCTGAAAGTTGCTTCTAGGCTGTTCTGTTCAGCATCAACCGTGTATTCAAATGTTGCTGGGACATCGACATCACTGTTCCAGCTAAGGAACTTGTATCCGTCTGCAGGCTCCGCGGTAAGGGTAAGTACTGTACCAACAGGGTAGAATTCGTCGGGATCGTAGCCACTTACAGAACCGTCGCCAACCACGGTCACATCAACACGAACCGGCACCTGAATTTCAACACTCCCTGCGGCACCAGACCAGTTGCCACTTTCTTCGACCTCGTAGTAAATCGTATAATCGCCGCCTTTATCCGCACAAGGAATATTTTCCGAGTAATCATCATCTAAACTGTAAAGCATCGTTCCAAAGTTCGTAGATCCGGCGGTAACAAGCGCGACACATGCACCAGCGTACTTCGGATTAGCAGAAGTCGGGGGTTCAACTGTAGGCGTAGCCTTCGTGATATTAAAGGATTTTGAAACAGGCTTGACCCAGTCATATTCGCCAAGGAAAGTAACAGTTACAGTTGCGGTGCCAACATTTATATTGTTGGAATATGAATATTCGTAGTCGGTACCTTCTGCAATATCAAAAGTACCTAGAGTCACGGCTGGCTTTGGTGTAATTGCGTTGCCTGTATAAACTTGATCGAAAATCATTTCAATTTGCGGTTCTGTTTCCACAATCGACAGATTCCATTTGCCATCACCAACCTCATTTAACGAAATATCATACCAACCATCTTCCTTCGGAATCGAGCTACAATGATGAGTCGCAACACTAGTAGTAAACTCACCCTCAACACTAGCATACGGAATATCAAAGCTATAATCAGGATTTTCAGTTCTGATGCCAAACCTTCGGCCACGAGAGTCGTTTATGTAATAACTTGTTCCTGCTTTAAGTTTTACGGTACTTACTCCAGAAGAAATCATCACTTGCGAAACAGAAGCATTGTAATCATCCCCTATTTCGAACAACGTACGGTCTTTATATTCTGGCTTTAGTTCTGCCGAAATTGTCACATTCGCTGCAGGTACTGTAAAAGAATAAACGCAATTACCTTTTGACGTAATTGGCAAATCATTTATTCCATCACTTACCCTAACATCCAAATATTTATCATCCAACTCAAATGTAAAAATATCTCCCGTGTGTGCTATATATGAATCATTGGTCGAAACAAACCACCGAATACTTTCATCGCGATCAATATATCGATTTATAAAAGTATCATCGAATCCTGTTTCTAAGCTACCTTCACCGTCAGAAAAGAATTTACCACAAACGGAGCATTGCCAATATTCAGAATGAACCCCATCTTCTTCATGGTGGATAAGGTCATGAGGTTTACGTGGCTCGACAACATCGTCTTTTGATAATTCGTTTGTTCCAGTTTCATCTGCAAAATACTTTCCGTCACCTCCAAGATAGCAAGCCTGTTTGATTCCAGTTTCTGTACAAGTCGCACTCTTTTGAGGAAGGAAAAAATAAAATTCTTTTCCGCCATACAATCTTATTTCACTTAACGCTACATATTCTCCCTCCATTTCAAAGCGAAAATATCTATAGGCTTTGTTCTCTTGATTATCACAGGCAAAACTAAAGTTTGTACCACTACTAATGTCATCTGATCTTGACGAAACAACATTCCAATCATCTTCTTCATTTGCCTTTGCTTTTAAGGTCCACGATGATGGATTGGCCTCTGGATCCATGGAATCAAACACATATCCCTTCAAAGCAATTGGTAAAATAGAAGAAAATTCAACATACCCCCCTTCATCTAGATACCATGATTCCATATCTCCATCCACAAGTACTTCATAGTTATGAACCTCATTATAGCCTGTTCCCTCTATTGCATTAAAACCCGTATACAAGTAATATTCCTTGCCATCTATTGTGATAGTCGTTCGTACAGTTTCAGTAGCAAAGGCATTTGCCGAGAGCAACAGCGCCAGCACCATGACCAGCGAGGTCAAATAAGAGTTAATGCTATTTCGCATCATGATTTATTTTCTCCTTAAAATCAAAAAGGGCGCGGAATCCGGCCCTCTACAAGCATTATTGATTCAGTACAAATATAGTTGCCCGTAAGATTTTTGTAAAGATTGAACACCCTTCAAGAAATCCAAAACCGCTTTTTACAGCGCCTTGATTTCTTCGGGAGTGAGGCCAGAAACTGAGGCTATTTCTTCCAAAGTAAGTTTCCCTTGATCGCGCAAGGCCTTGGCGAGTTCCTTGTTGGCTTCGGCACGTCCTTCATTGCGCCCCTCGGCAAGACCTTTCTTGTACCGAATGTTGAGTTCCTGTTCCAGGGTCATGTAAGCCTTCTTCGTGATGGGGTCCTTGCGGTACTGTTCCACGAGATCGTGGATGCGCTTCATCTTTGCGGATCCGTACTCCTGCGTGGCAAAGTACTGCATGTATTCGCGAATGGAGTTGTCCTTGATTTCGCGATACTTCTTAAAGATATAAAAATTCTTGTAACAGAGGTCGCCCATCAGGATGCTCGGGTCGCTTTCTTCGCGATTCTGGAACCTGTAAACGGGCTTGTCCTTGCCGAAGATGTCGTCCGGGCAGATGAACAGGATGTGCTGTTCCCGGAGTTCGTCGTAGCTTACGCCCTTGGCGAGGACATCCAGGTCGCACATTCCCTGGTAGTAGCGGGCGCGCTTGGGCAGTTCGCCAGTATCTTCCATCTGCAATTGACGCCTACGGCGTCATCGGCTGCACTCGGCCATGCCAAAATGCAAGCATTTTGTCGCGGCACTCGTTTGCACGATACTCAATATCGAAATAGCGGCCTGAGTTGGGCAATTCCTCCTTCACGAGCACATCGAAGCGGACGCTCTTGTGGAAGGGATCTTCCTGGGTCGTGGCTTCGGCGACCACGGAAATCTTGTCGATGGAAATTTTCAGGATGTCCTGCAGAAAATCCTTGGCCACATCCTCGTTGCTGAAGACCTTGGCAAACATAAAGTTGTCGGTAATGTCCAGGTCTTCGTACTTTTTCATTTGATAGCTCATTTTATCCTCAAAAAAATCCACAACGTCGTCGCGTCCCTTTGCCGGGAGGACTTCGTCATGGATCTACTAAACTATTTGTGAGGACAATATATTTATTGATTTTCGCGCAGGCAACTCATTTTTCAATCCGACTGCATTTTGCAAACAACTGTTTGCATGAGTGTCGCGGCGGCCAAGCTTGCTTGAGCCGACACCTGTCCTCGCTTGACGGGGATGACCGAATGCTAGGTTGTTCTACAAACAACTGTTTGCACGAGAGCCATGGCGATCAAGTTTACTTGAATCGACATGGCCGAGGCTTAGGTTGTTCTATAAACAACTGTTGACACGAGTGATGATGCCGAGCGAACGCAAAAGAAAAAGTCCCTCCGATTTTGTTCGGAAGGACTTTCGTTTTATACTTCAGGTTTTTCTACGGAATCAGGCAGATCATTGTAGTCAACCGTTCCGTGGTAACCATCGCTGCTCCCTGACAGTAAACTTGCGCGGGATTTCAGCTTGATTTCCTTCATTTTCGGAGCCTTGTATTCTTTCTTCTGCATATCGTTCCCCTTTTTACTTGGACTTGTAGATTTTTTAATAAAGGGCTTTTCGCAAGCCATATTCATTAATTTGATGGTTTAAAATATACTCTCTTTTCGTATCGATTGTTGAAATTTATGCAACGACGGCTTCATCGGTTTCCTTTGTTTGATTCCAAGCGCACCGTCGCATTCCGCAATTTCCGTGGAACGGTAAAGGTTCTCACAGGCTCCCTGGACCAGCAGCGTTCCGCCCTGGCTAAGGAAATCTGGGAATACGTAAAGGGCTACGGCAATGCAGGTTCCGTTGACCAGAAGAGCCTCACCGGTATCATCGAATCGGTCATTGCTAACGTCCAGGCGGTTATTGGCAAGGAAGAATATGCCGAGGCCCTGGCCGGGAGCGAACTGGAGCTTGCCTTCAACGCCCTGAAAGAGGTACAAGGCGCATTCGCCGAAGCCAACCAGACCCGCGCCGAAGAACGCCGCATCCGCGAGGAGACCACCAGCAAGAATCTCCGCAACGATTGCATCAGCGCCTTCCGCCAGCTGATTAACTTCGCGCAGTACAACGCGGCCACCAAGGGTGACGAAAGTTGCATGGCCTTCATCGACAAGGTGAACGTATTCATCGCCAACAGCCGTTCCCTCTACAAGGCTCGTGCAAAGGCCCGTGCAAAGGCCCGCGAAGGAGCCTCCCCGGAACCCCGTGACGCTGCCGCCCTCGCACTCCCGGTAAACGCCGCTACAGGCATTGCCGAAGGGAGGATTAATGCCGCATAGCATCTACATCAACCCCGACAACATTGCTCAAGAAACCTTCGGCGACTGTGTACAGAAAATCCATTAATCAATGTAATGCGAATTACCAATCGCGTTATCAACGGCGGACACGAAGTTCCCATTTCTAAAATCATCTCTCGTTATTACAAATCAAAAACAAACGCAACGTTAATTCTGCCTTTAGTCGATCGAGCTTATCTCTACGACAATTCCATCGAGAACGAAACACCCCGCCTGATTTGCAGAATGGTGGACGGCACATTGATCAAACAATACTCCGACACCATTCCCGAATAGGCAAAAGACCTGCTTAAATAATCTATATTCCGCCTATGCTCTCCTACGTTTGGCCCATGGCCCTAATCATTTCCTGCAACGTTATCTATCAGATTTGTGCCAAGTCCGTGTCCAAGGGAATGAACCCCTTCGCAGCATTGGCCATTACCTACAGCGTTGGAGCCATAGCCTCGCTCATTCTTTACTTTATTCTGGGAAAGTCCGGCAGTCTGCTTGCTGAATTCAAGCAGCTGAATTGGGCGCAAATCGTGCAGGCCACCATTCTCGCCATCATCCTGATTTTCGTTGGGTATGGGCTTTATAACGAAGCCATCACCTGGAATAAAGTGGTGGGCATTCTGGTTTGCCTGGCGGGCTTTGGACTGATCAACCTGAAATAGAATACAACTCAGCAGCAAGCTCAAAACAGTTAAAACATTTTTTATTCCAAACTAAATAAAAAAATGTAATCTCTCCACAATTTCCTTCTATTTTGAGGGCAGGAGAACAAAATTCTATGAAAAACGCTTTTATCAAGTCATTTATCATGGCTAGTGCGTGCCTGTTCATGTTCGCATGCAGCACTTCCAAAACGTCCAATCCAGCAAGCAGCATCGCCAGCCCCGACGATCCATCCAATCCTGCTGAAATTCAAACCGGCGAAGTCACAAATCCAGAAATCACCCAGCCAACAGTGCAACCTGATTATGGCAGCGGAGTCGTTGAAAATCCGTCAAATCCAATAGAAAATAGCGACTCCTTGACAATCCCGCCAAGTTCTTCTGCGGACACTCCTATAGCACCTTCATCCAGCTCTTCAGAACTAAACATCATTTCATCATCAAGCACATCCGAGCCACAAGTGGGACCCATTACACCAGATGCAGAGACTTTCAACTCCATGTTCTTTGGAGCATGGGTGGGCGGACCGGAAGAAGTCCCCCAGCCTACGGAAGCCAACGTCGAGGCTTTTGAAAGATTGCAGGGGCGCCATCTCGACGTCATCCACCATTTTGTCCTTTGGCAATACAATGACTGGGCCTGGACAAAGCCCTACGTTGAAATGGCAAAGAAGCGCGGTTCCATCATGATGATTACCTGGATGCCCCAGCCTTACACAGCGCAGGATATCCTCGACGGCAAAACCGACGCCTACCTGGATGATTTTGCTAAGGGCGTGAAGGAATTCGGATCCGAAATCTGGTTGCGACCGCTTCATGAATCCAACGGCGATTGGTACACCTGGGGCACAGGCAAAGATCCCGTCAATAACGCCGAAGACAAAGTTGCCGCAGCCTACCGCCACATCGTAGAACGTTTCCGGGCCCAGAACGTCTCCAACGTCAAATGGGTTTGGACAACAAACGCTAGCAACAGCGGCGCAAAGTCCACATTGAAGGGTTCCTACCCTGGCGACGACTACGTAGACTACACCTCTATCGACGGCTACAACTGGGGTACCGCACAAAGCTGGTCTAGCTGGCAAAGCTTCTCACAAGTGTTCAGGGCTGCATACAGAGCCATCGAAGGTTTCAACAAGCCCATGTTCATCGCAGAATTTTCCTGTTCAGAACACGGCGGTAGCAAGGCAGAATGGTTCCGGGAAATGTTCCGCATTTTGCCCACGGAATTTCCCAAAATAAAAGGTCTCGTCATCTTTAGTCAAAGCAAAGGCCACGAAGCCGATTGGGGCGTAGATACATCCAACGAATCCCTGAATGCATGGAAGGAAGGCATTGCTGCCTTCCCTGCCACTAAGTAACCGCCTAGCTCCCAAAAATGCGTTAAGCGTCAAGCCCACTTCTAATTATCGGATGTGGGCTGTTCTTGTGGCGTACTTGGCATCTGAAGGCAATCTACCACAACATCGTTGCTAAACTGCCCCCAAGATTCATTTGCGTAGGAATAGTACGTTGTCTCCTGCAAGCAAACGCCATTAGCACAAGTGACGTTAGAACCATCATGGAGTTTCTTGAATTCTTCTTCAATAGCATCAAAGTCTAGTTCTTCTGCACTTTTTGCATCGGAATAAACCTTGTACACATATTCATAATCCACATCGGAATCGTCTTCCTCAATGTACCCATTGTGATCAAGTTCAATGCAATAAGCCGCTCCAGAGGCTTTATCTACGCCCTTGACTACGCATGTCAAACTGCTAAAGTCAGGACCATCCTCCTTTTCATACGTATTTCGAATCAGCACATACTGTTCCTTAAATACATTCGGTTCAACCACTGTGGTACAGCTATAGGAACCTTCATCCACATTGTGACTATACTGGCCCTTGCAAGAAAGGGACAACCTTGTTTCACTAGAGCTGGCATAGAAAGGAATCGTATCCACAAGACCCTTGGCTTCGGACACGGTCAACGTCTGGGTTACCACAGAATCCTTTATTGAAACACGATATTCCAAAGCGCGTCCTTCATACTGTTCACAACGAATATATTCCTCCGAGCCCAGGTAATTGAAATAGACACTGCCTTTGGCATAATCTTTTTTCAACATGCAGTGGTCATCCTTGTCATCAGCAGTAGAACAAGGCTCCACTTCGCCCCTCTCGTCCAAGAAATGTCCCGCATCCCGATAGGAATCCAGAATTTCTTCACGAGATTGCGAATTTTCTTCACGCGTCACGGAATCCATGTCAGGAACCTTAGGAGTTTCATCATTCGGTTTCAAAACCTCATTCAATCCCGCTGCCGGCGTATATTGAGGAGAGACTTCCTCGGGACTTGAGCTGTTATCGGAACAGGCTAGCAAACCCAGGGCGGCAATGCCGCATGTTAGCATTTTGTAATTCATAGTTTCCTCCTTACTTTAATCGTGACATTTGTTTATAACTTCTGCGGCAAAGGACGCCCAATAAGGATCTTCATAAGGTGTTTTATTTGCAGCCCCTTCAGTAAGCACAACCTTACATACATCTTCTGCCAGAATTCCGTCTTCGGCAGCACAGGCATTTTCAAAAACATCCCGAACATTCTGATCATCTGTCCTCAAGATCTTTTGAACAACACCGGCTTCCCTGACCACCCTGTAGGAGTAGGTAAAACCAGTTTCACACATAACTTCGGAAGAAAAATCATGTTCCTCAAGAGACAAGTAGCCAGATTGGGTACCTCCCTTAACCGTACGGAAATCACATTCCGGCAAGCCGCAATTATCAGGAGCCATATCATAAAGTTCGCGGGGCAAGAGAATGTAGTTGTACACGCTATCTAAAGATGCTCCAGAGAACTCAACCTCATTCAATCCCGCTGCCGGCGTATATTGAGGAGAGACTTCCTCGGGACTTGAGCTGTTATCGGAACAGGCTAGCAAACCCAGGGCGGCAATGCCGCATGTTAGCATTTTGTAATTCATAGTTTCCTCCTTACTTTAATTGTGACATTTGTTTATAACTTCTGTGGCAAAGGACGCCCAATAAGGATCTACATAAGGTGTTTTATTTGCAGCCCCTTCAGTAAGCACAACCTTACATACATCTTCTCCCAGAATTCCGTCTTCGGCAGCACAGGCATTTTCAAAAACATCCCGAACATTCTGATCATCTGTCCTCAAGATCTTTTGAACAACACCGGCTTCCCTGACCACCCTGTAGGAGTAGGTAAAACCAGCTTCACACATAACTTCGGAAGAAAAATCATGTTCCTCAAGAGACAAGTAACCAGATTGGGTACCTCCCTTAACCGTACGGAAATCACATTCCGGCAAGCCGCAATTATCAGGAGCCATATCATAAAGTTCGCGGGGCAAGAGAATGTAGTTGTACACGCTATCTAAAGATGCTCCAGAGAACTCAATT
>NZ_JALCZV010000024.1:20317-54296 GCF_023373925.1 Fibrobacter sp. HC4
CAGGAGCCATATCATAAAGTTCGCGGGGCAAGAGAATGTAGTTGTACACGCTATCTAAAGATGCTCCAGAGAACTCAATTATATGAATGTTCCCCTGTGGGATGTTGGGATCAAAGCCCGGATCAAAACCCGGATCCGAAGATCCGTTATCGTTGCTAGAATAACCCATACCGGAGCCAGAACTTTCGATAACTTCGCTGGAACTGGAATTTTGATTTCCTCCAGTCGGGTCATCGGCAATAGAATTACCTTGTTCGTCAACACCAGCCACGCCTTCGGATCCGCAGGCGCATAGCATCGCCGTCAAAAAAATTGCGAAAAGGCCATTTCTCTTTTTCATATTGTTCTCCCTAAATTTTTTCCGTCAACGGGAAAAATTGCAAATTCAAACGATAGACCTGATCGATATTCTCGCATTCACTGGCGATCGCCATAATCCGTCTGCGAAATTCATCAACCTCCTTATTGATGCGTTCGAATGTTTTGGCATCTACCCCCATAGTTATACCAGAAATATTCCTTTCTCGAGGATCCACATTTTCAATAGCTTCCCTCGCAAAATCAATCATCTCGCGATTCAGGGAACGTAACGCCAAGGGAATCGCTTCCGTAGAACCCGAAATGACACGATCCGTCTGACGGTATTCATTGACACCCGTTTCCTGAAGTAAATTCGCCTTCGTCAACAGACCGAGCGAATCCCTGACCTGCTGAGCCGTAAAAGTGTGCTTTATCTTTCGCGCCATTTCCAGAGGCAAGGCACCGGGCATCAGAGGAGCCAATTCGCGAACGATGGTGTTGACCGCAGATTCATAATAGGCAAAGGTGTCAGAGTCTATGACACGCGCCTTCTGTTCCTTGGCAATCTTAGTCATCTCTTCGAAACAAGCCTTTTTCTTGGCGTCTATTTTGGCATTTCCAAACTCAACCATCTTTTCAAAGTAGGTCAACTCAAAACCAGCCAGTCCCATAGCGGCAGCCACCTTGGGCACACCCACCCGACTCAGAGAAGTTTTACCATCACACACCAACTTCAAATAAGAAGGTGACGAAAAATCAGCCATCCTGGAAAACTCGCGCCAGGTAAAAGCGGACTTTCGCTTCCGTTCCTCGTAAAAATCCTGCATGTAGCAGCGATAATCTTGATACTCAGTAATCGGTTTCATATTTCCTCTCTTGCATGTTCAATATAACTAGGTTTTTTCAAAAAGTCAACAGAAAATGATACAAAATATTAGTTTTTCTTTAATTTTACCAAATTTCATCAATCATTTAAAAATTTTATTCCATATATGAAACAAATCTTACCTTATATGATACAGAAGAAAAAGAAACCCCGTACCATTCGGTACGAGGTCCTTGTTTTTATTATGGCTTTAACTTATTGCGACGTTTGCCGCGAAAGTCCAGGCGGTTTTCCTGATCTTACATGTTGCTGAAGATCTGGAAGCCACCATAAGATTCCTGTCCGTGTTCTGCAAGATCGAGACCGCGGAGTTCTTCCTTTTCGCTAACGCGGAGGCCCATAGTCTTCTTGATCACGATGAAGATCAGGCAAGCAGAGAGGAAGCAGGGGATTGCGTAAGCAACGACACCGAGAAGCTGGGTGGAGAAGTTGAAGCGGCCGGTGTAATCGAAGATACCAACTGCAAGGGTACCCCAGATACCGTTGACCAGGTGAACGGAGAGAGCACCAACCGGGTCGTCCAAGCGGAGCTTTTCGAAGAAGTACACAGCCAGGACTACGATCACACCACCGATTGCACCAATGATCCAGGCACTGAGCGGGGAAACGGTATCAGCAGGAGCGGTGATTGCAACCAGACCAGCCAAGCATCCGTTGAGAGCCATGGTGGCATCGGGCTTCTTTGCGATAATCCAGGAAGTTGCAGTTGCGGTAATGATGCCAGCCACAGCAGCCAAGTTAGTAGTCACAAGAATCAGAGAGGTATCGAAGGGGTTGCCGGAGAGAGCGGAACCGCCGTTGAATCCCCACCAGCCGAACCACAGGATAAACACACCGATAGTTGCCAGCGGAACGTTGTGAGCGGGAATTGCATGAGCCTTGCCGTTCACATACTTGCCGATACGGGGTCCGAGAATGATTACGCCAGCGAGAGCGCCCCAGCCACCAACGGAGTGAACCAGTTCAGAACCAGCCAGGTCGTGGAAGCCTTCTGCACCGAATGCAGCGAAGTTGGAGAGCCAGCCACCACCCCAAACCCAGGAACCAACTACCGGGTAGACGAATGCTACGTAGAAGAAGGTGAACACCAGGAAGGAGGAAAGTTTGATACGTTCAGCAACGGCACCGGAAACGATGGTTGCGGCGGTAGCGGCAAACATAGCCTGGAACAGCCAGTCAGTGAACAGGGAGAAGTGACCGTTATAAGCGGCAGTGAAGTTGGCGGGATTCATCCAGTCGCCAATGCCGAAGCCTGCAAAGCCAAGCCAACCGTTAAATTCACCCGGATACATCAAGCCAAAGCCCAGCAATGCGTACACGGAAATACCGATAGCGGGAACAGCCACGTTCTTAAAGCAGATGTTGGAAGCGCTCTTTGCACGGCAAAGACCGGATTCAACGCAAGCAAAGCCAAGGCCCATGATGAACACCAGCATTGCGGAAATCATGATCCAGATATTTTCGGTCATGAAGATTGCTTCACCTACAGAGGGAGCAGCTTCTGCAGCGGGAGCGGCAGCGGCTTCCACGGCGGCAGCCACAGGAGCAGCAGCTTCGGCAACAGATTCAACAACAGCAGCGGCGGCGCTAGAAACGGTATCAGCTACAGCAGCGGCGGTATCGACGATAGTAGAAAGTGTATCAGCCATTTTTATACCTCCTTATTAGCCAATAGCTTCCGGGCCAGTTTCACCGGTACGGATACGGATACATTGTTCAAGGTTCGTCACAAAAATTTTGCCATCGCCGATGTTACCAGAACGGGCGCCAGCAATGATTGCATCGATGCAGGGCTGAACGAATTCATCGTTTACGGCGATACGAATACAAATCTTCTTAAGCAGGTTCACTTCGGTTTCAACGCCACGATACACCTGAGTGTGTCCCTTCTGCTGACCGCAGCCCAGAACGTTGGTGACTGACATCTTGAAAATTTCAGCCTCGTATAGAGACTGCTTTACGCTATTTAGCCTTTCGGGTTGAATGTAAGCTGTAACGAGCTTCATGATTTCATCCTTGTGTTGAGTTTATTTTTGTTTCCGCCACCCATACGCAAAGACCATGCCAACTCAGATTTTCAGTTGGCAAAAAAAATAGACGAAACCGTCTCAATCCCTTATTCTATAAGGGTTTGAACGCATCTTCTTTTTTTTATCTGTTAGATTTTACCGCCCCGACGTTCCCCCAAAAAGGCTTACACTTTATGAATTACCCAAATAAAATTATTTACACAATTTGTAATTCAAACAAAAATTTCCTATTAAAGAGCCTCCTAAGGCAACCTTCAACCCCCTCAATCCTATTTATCATATTTTTGTAATTTTCATTTTCTGTAAACCAGCAGAGACAACCACCGCAAATAAAAAACTCCCCCATGCGGAGGAGTTTCGCAAAACAAAGATGTTCGAATCGACTATTTCTTCTTCGAGTTTTTCTTGCCGGCAGCCTTCTTCTTGTCCTTCATTTCTACGCGGCGGCTTCCGGAGCGGAGGCGTTCCCAAGGGGCAAAGGACATAATGGGGAACTGCAGAACGAAGAACCACAAATTGAAAACGAAGAAGTAAAGGGCTGCGCCCCAGTAATTCAAATTAGAAGTCTTGGCGGCATCGGCGGCATTTGCAGCAGCATCGGACGCCTGGGCGGCATCCACAGCGTTAGCGGCAGGCATGTCAAAAGCCACGGCGCACACAGCTAGCAAGGATGCCGCAAGCACCGGGACAAACATCTGCTTCGCAGCCTTTACCAAAGCACCCGCAGCAGGCACACCGGCAGACAGATGCTTGCCCGCCACAGCAGACAAGGACATCGCACTGGCAAATCCAAGAGCAGAAAGCACAGCCCACACAAGCCAGGTGGGTTCCAGGCTAGCCGGCAGAACGGCACAAAGTCCGCTCCAGAAAATCCAGGCCAAGACAAAGGGGAAAAGTCCACAGGCAAAGGGGACCTTCACCACAACAAGAGCCACCAGCGAAACAATCGCCAAAGCGCCAAACATCATGACAGGCATGTTTTCATTACCGCCCAAGATGTAGAGAGCGCCAAATGCCAAGCCAAAAGAAACGGCAGACGCAACCGCACCGCGAACGCTTCCAAAAATAGCGAACAGTACAACGGCGGCAATGGCAGCCACGCTCAGATACTGAGCATTAGCCCAGACCCCTGCAACACCTTCCACCTCGGCCATCCACATTCCCAGCGCTTCAGACGCTCCCAAGGGCAAGGAGGCAATGCCCTGCCAGCTGGAGGCCATAAAGCTGATGGAAGCAACAACGATAGCCACAATGGAAATCAGGCGTATACGCAGCATGATCTCCAAAAAAGACTGAATCTTACCCGGTTTTTCTCTCAAATCCATAATTACCTCGAAATCAATAGTTTCTGTTTTTTAGTCCAAGTTTTCTTTTTCACACCTTCCGACGCAGGAACTTCGCAACGTACCACATAGTGATACAGCCCATTAGCAAGAAGGCGGTTACGATCATCGCGGCCATCCCAGCGGGTCACACCCGATACGGCATCCTTCAAAACCTTCACCAGACGGCCATTCTGATTGTAGATGAAAATGTTTACTCTGGAATCAGCGAAATTCTTAAAGTAGAAAGTCGTTCCCTTTTTACCCATGGGGTTCGGAGCATTGAAAACATCGGCCAGGCCCGTCTCCATCTCGTCAGTAATTTCGACCACCAACGTTTTCGTAGCAGCATTTCCAACAACATCCAGGGCCCTCACTTTAAACAAGTAGGATCCCGCAGGATATTGTTCCGTACTAAAGTTCATACGGACCTTAGCATATTTGGAATTCTGTTCAAGATAAGGGCTTGGATGGAACGGATCCTGAACACCTTCGACTTCAAAGGAAATTCCCTCATCAGCCTGTTCCCTAAAATCGAGGGCCGTAGAATCTTCCACTTCAACTTGCAAGCATGCAGGAGCCTGAAGCTTTACGTTTTGTCCGTCAACAAAGTAGGTTGCCATTGCCCCCGATATACAAGACTGAATCTTGATTGTGGGGGGAACAGTATCCTTCAAGGAATCTGCATAGTTGGATATTCCTGCGATTCTCAAATGTCCAATTAGGGAGCGGCCAACAGCAGCGGATTTCTTTGAATACGCCCACGTTGTAAATTCCGCCAGGGAATCACCAAAGGACATTTTACGCGGGGTGACAAATTCTGTAGAGAACCGTCCATTCTTCACAGCCACTTCTTCAGAATAAATCAGAGGACCATTCAAGAACACTTCCAATTCTTCGTTCATCGAATTTTGCAAATCAACCGTTTTGTACGAACGGCCTTCTTTCAAGTTCAACACGATATATCCATCATCAAGACCATCTACAGTTCCAGACAAAGTCAATTTGTCAAGCGCCTTAATCTGTTCCAGAGGTTTATCTAGTTTCACTTTATATTCAGAAATCGGCAGACCAATGACCGGTTCGCCTAACAATACATAGCGTCCTTCATTATAACGCTGGTTTCCAGATAAAGTGGAATAACGTTTGGAACCTACGTAAGCATCACCAATGCGACGGACGGAATCAGAGGTCAAGGCAAAGCTCATGAAATTCAATCCGAAGGTTTTATTCTCCGAGGCAAAAGTTTCTCTAGTCGCACCAATGGAAACAATAGAACCTGCGCCATTAGCCATTAACATTTCTTCTGAAAGTGACGGAACAGTTCCTTCATCAAAACGGCCAACCGTACAGGAGAACGAAGCCAATATGGTATATCGTCCCTTATTAGAAAGTTTCTTAACATAGCTGGGCTTCATCAAACCTTCTACAGCCCAGTCTGTCTTCGAACCATGTCCATAGTACGTGGTAATCAGGGCTCCCTGGTTCAAAATACTGATAAAGTTTTCGGCAGCGAGTTTTTTCTGTCCAGAAGCATCCCGTTCATAATCCACCAGGTAAATTTTCTTCATATCCCAGCGAATATTCTTTTCTTCAGAACGATCACTGATTGTTTTAGCCGTATTTTCCTGAAAAGTGGTATGAGGGATATTATCGACACCGCCATTATTCCAGGCATCATCTGCAGCCAACAAAATGACAGAACGCCAACTGGAATTGTCAAACGTTTTCAGCATTTCATGATCTTTCGCCTTGCGAACATAGTTAGCAAACGCAGACGGAGACTGGGCAGGAATTCGCCCAACGGCAACATCCAGCTCATAAGGTCCAAAGCGAATCACTTCACCCGAATCCAGTACGCCATAAAAATCCTCGGACACATAGTCTTCATCCTGGTAGGTCGGGAAATGATTTGGCGTCAGTCGGCTGTTCATGCCGCGGTAATCGAAAGTTCCCGAGCCGACCAAAAGGACATAACGGAAATCGGGGCATACAGAGTAAACGTAAGACAGGTAGTTTCTAATTGCAACCGGAGAAAGGCGCCCTGCCGTGTACGTTCTGTAAATGTCTTCAAGATTTACTACAGAGGTGGCAATAGAACTTACAGCAAAACCGCCGGCCCTAAACTCAGCCAAGGCAACAGCTTCATTAATAAAGTCAGGAGGAGCAATGATCAAATACTCCAACTTTGAATTAGGGCGAGTCAAATCCTTAAGGACACCGCTATTGGGTCTAGAAAAACCAGCAACCCTCAAGTCCTCTCTAAACGCATCCGAACGAACGGCAAGATAGCGAACATCATCCTCGCTGGCCACGCTATCCTTGGCAACACCGTTGGATGAACGCAAATAGCCGACAGGCTGAAGATTCTTAAACTTCATGACCTGCGTACCAGACGGAACCGGAACGTTGATCACACCCGAAACATTTCCCGGCAAAAGCCATTCCGCAGAATCGACAACAGGCTTCCACTGGTAGGCAAAACTGTATCCGTTAAAACGATCATACTGTGTGCCGCCCGGGAGCATATCCAGGGCAATGGAATTGCCAGTCTTCTTAAGTTCGACGCCATCGATCCTAAAGTTACCCCCCGGCATCAAAGTCGTCGCCTCACGGCGGACTCTAGTTCCGTTCACCTCTACGGCAAAAAAGATGGAATCCATTCTTTCTGCATAACTACGGCTAGACATATAGATGTCTTTTTTCTGGTCATTTGCTTTTTCTGCAGAAGAATGACTTACAGAACGGCGGGGCATGTACGTTACGGCAACATACTGCCTGCCGCCTTCCACAAGGCCAGGCAACGTATACGTTTCATCCGTTTTTAACTCCGCAGCAGAAATCCGCGTGGAATCAAACCTCGAGTGCCAATGCCAGAACCATTCCTTACCTGAAGCGGATTCCCAGTTCAGGTCCTTTCCGTAATAAGTATCCCTAAGCAAGGCATCTTCTTCGGCATGTACATAGCGCATCCACTCCACATCTCGGCCCTTTCCCGCAGGGGATTCAACCAAGTCCGAGAGTCGCTTGCCCTTACCCGTATATTTCTTTCCAAGAAGGAATCCCTGGTCAAAGGAATAGGGAGAATAGGAATGGAAGTAGTCCATCTCGCCGTTTTTAAACGACGGATTTTCGCGGTCACAACGTTTCCAGAAGCCGTTTCCGTATCCAACAAATACAATGGAGTCTCCCTCGCCAAAAGTTCCGTCAGCCTTGGAACTAGAAGGAGAATGGTCTCTAACCTCAATGGGGATTTCAAAAATTTGATTGGGATTGCGTTCCGCCGCGCCAGGACCAATTGCCGCAAGGGTATCCTGAGACGAACCATATAGGCAAATCTTATCTACAGGTATGCCCACGAGATCGTCTTCTCGTTGAGCGGAAACCATTGCCGCACGAACACTTCTATACTCTACAGCATACAGGCCATCTTCAGAGAACGAGCCAAGCTTTTTATCGCCTACAAAGAACTGTGCCAGGAATTCAACGTCGGAGTAATCGCTAGAGGCGGACTTGCGAAGGCTTTTCTGCAAAGCCTTCTGGTTCGCGCCAAAGCGCGAAGCCCCGTTCACGTTCAGTGCACGGGCAAGTCCTCTCAGACCAGGCTTCACACCTGCAGCCCGTCCGTTAAACTTGACGTTCAGTCTAAAGTTCTTGCGAAGTGCAACAGAGTTTCCTCTTTTCACGTAAAGAGGCACCCGGATATCCGTAAGCCAGAGGCCATCTCGCTGAACCGCTTCAGACATCTGAATCGGACCAAAGCCAAACGACACCGGCTCCATTCTTTCCGGATCAGCACAGACAGGCTTGCCCAATTCAAGCAGACGCTCATCAGATATGAAAACCTGAGGCAATTCCTTCGTCGGCAAGGCAATGCTATACGTTCTAAACGGAACACCGTTTCCATCGAAATAAGTGGCATTTTCCGGTCGGAAAAAACCACCCTTGGAACCATCGCAATCCAGCACAGCCGTATTTGCGACTTCATCATCCATCACAAAGCGATTTTGGGAATCCTCCACCACTTTCGAGGCAAATGCAGGCACCGCCAACAGCGCCGCAAGAACAAAATTTGATATTGAAAACTTCACGTTTTCAAAATAGAAAAATGCACCTAGGGATTAGTCACCAGCAATTCGGAATAGCCGTTTCCATTGGTCCTAAATTCAACCACTTCGCCTCGAGCCGTCTTGGCCTTAAAAAGCGTAAAGAAAGGAGGCATCACACCGCTACTGAGAATGGCATCCAGTTCCTCTGACGGCATTTTATAGTTAGCATTCCATTCCTGCATATACCAATGCCAGGGCTGCCAATTGAACACGCCTCGAACAGACTGGACAAAAGCACGAAGCATCAGGGAATACTCATACTTGAAGTAATCCTCATAATCCCTAAGCATCGCCTTTTTCTCCACAAAAGTCTTGGTCGAATAAGTCGGATCCAAGGTTAGCGGAGAATCTACGCGTTTTTCATAAGTAAAGCGGAATCCATTGCTCATGGTCTTGATTTTCAAGTCAGGCTTATCTATATGAACAAATTCATTTTCAGAAACTTGTTTATAATCTCTAAACACCACGGAGTTAGAAAGTACAGGATTGATCGTCAATTTTTCGGGCTTTGCATCCAGCTTTTTTAGTTCATAAAACATCAGCACTTCACCAGCACCTTTCTGCAGGAGTACAGCCAGCAAGGGAAGTTGACGTTCCGTAAGTACCCAAACCATTTCCGGCTTATTTTCAGCCTTGAGCATAGGATTCAGCACTTCCATCAGGGACGGATCCTTTACGCCGTTCACATCCCATTCCATCCACGTGCCCGTACCGCCAACAGAATCCAGCGTCGCAAACAGACGGTCGCCACTAAAGGGTCGGCGGGAATCTACGGCACCAAGAATTTTTGCGGAACCCGAAGTATAGCCGGTCTTAGTTGATTTTTGGGAGGCCGGGGCTGATACGCACAAGGATACCGCTAACAGACAGAGGCCAAGCACACGAACAAAGCTTTTACTCATTATAAAACCAACGAAAAGCGTTAGAATCCAATAGGATTGAACAGGGATTCATCCAGTCGGCTATACTGCAGATGGTATTCCCTATCCAGCCAGTACAGGGCCAATTTCTTGTCAGTCCAGTTCTTCTTCACGGCGGTAGCTTCAACGCCCTTGGTAATCAGGGGAACCGTTTCCACCAGGTCTAACTTCCAGTCGTTATCATCCCATTCAAACAGCATAATGGGAACCTCGGGGCTATTGGCAAGACCAATGCTGCCGCGGTCATTTTTCACCTTCATGGGCCCAAGTTTCAGGCTGGTAAAGCGCTGGAACATCCCCGCCTTAGAAAGGTAGAGCCACAGCATGCGATCTTCGGAAACTTCCCACAGGTGTTCACGTTCGTATAGACGGTAAAGGAGAATGGAATAAATTTCGTAAAACTGGCAGGTATCCAGTTCCGCCTCGGTGTAGGACATGGCATGACGTTCCAGTTCATCCAACCAGTTTTCCGAAGGATCGGTCAGCATTTCCAGCAAGGTGTCTGCAGGAGTATCGACGCGAATGGCGGCAAGGAACTTCTGGAACATGGCTTCCAGGGCGGCCTGCTTATCAATTTCGCGATTCTGAGCCTTTGCATCCTTAACGGCAGCAGATTCGCTTAACGAGCTAGAGGAACCAGCACAGCCAGCAAAAAACATGAGAATTCCGGCAACAGCGGCCAAAACTATTTTATTTTTCAGTACATGCATCGCGACACCTACCTAAAAATGACCTTGGATGAACTCCTTCGAGCCTGCACCCTCAAGGGGTATCAAGGCAGCGGTCCCGGCGGCCAGCACCGCAACAAGACCAACACAGGAGTCCTTTTAACTCTTCGTGAATTCAATTTAGAAATCAAATCCTGCGAAGGTAGGAGCGCTCACGAAAATAAGATCCATGCATTGCACCGTATGCAGATGGCCCTAGCCCTGCAAGTTCGAGAAACACCAGCAAGCCCGGAAATTCCTTTTCCCGGCAGCAACGGTCACATCCAGACCTCCAATGCGTTATTTCCCCTTTTCGTAGCTCATGTATTTGATATTATGGCCGCCAAGGGGGGAGATACCAAGACCGCAGCAGCCGCATTCAACCTCAGTCCCAGCGCCCTGGTTAAAATTCTTCGGCAAGATAAAGCCTGCGCCACAAAACTCCAAGGGAACAGGCAACAAAACGGCCAAAAGCCCCTTAAGCTTTAAGATTTCGCAGACTTCCGAAAGTAAAAATCTTTTTACGGTGTCAAAGGCGATTTTCTGGATCAAAAACTCGTGTTAAGAAGTGGACCACTTCAAAACAGGAGGTTTTATGAGTCCGATTCTTAACCGCATCTCGACCAAGTGTTTCTTGGCCGCCATCTTGTTCTGCGCCGCATTTTTCTGGAACTGCGGGACAGACTCCACCAACAACCAGCTTTCGTCTGTTGACGTCGAAAAGACCAGCGTTTCCCTGAGGTTTTCCTATACCGAAACCCCTCTGGTAGACAGTCTTGTTCTTGACTGCCTCGGCCCGGACACGCTCCATTTGATTCATGCCCCAGGAAATCCCGACTTCAGCCTGGACCTGTTTCCCAGCGACCACTGGAGTTTCAAGGCAAAGATTTATGCCAACGGAGACCTGCTGCAGATGGGAGAACTGGAAGCCAAGCTTTCTGCAGGCGCTGCCGTAAACCTGAGCATCCAGATGCACGCCATCGTAGGCTTTGTCTACATCGAGGTTCCGTTGGGTCTGAACAACAGTGCGGGAGTTACCCGGGGAACCATGACCCTTACATCCGACAAGGACAGTTATACCATCCCCATGACCCAGACGGCAACCGCCGGTATTTTCAAGAGCGGAATGTTGAAACTGGGGGCCAACTACGATGTGGAAATCACACTGTTCGGCGAAGATGGAAAGGGCATCTACAAGCTGAAAGACAAGTTCCTTTTGACGGAAGACAGCCCCGTTCCAAATCTGACATTAAATTCGCTCAGGAGCCAGGTTTCGCTGATGGTGAACCTCGCACCAGAAAAGAACGTGGAATTGACACTCCCCCTGCCAGCAGGATACCGCAAGCCCAGGGCCAACGAACTCCTGATTACCGAAGTGATGGCCGCCCCCGACAATAAGGACACTACCCAATACGAATTTGTAGAAATCTACAACGGCAGCCTGGACACCCTGATTCTTGACGACTGCGCCATCGGGCTCACCAGCTCCAGTTCCACCAAGTTCATCCCCCTCACCGTCAGCGAGATTCCGCCTAACGAGATCCTCGTTCTGGGAAACCCCAACAGCCAAAATACACCCGCCCTCCACATCGGGACCGACGGCTGGAACGACATGGGAAATTCCAAAGGGTTCGTCATCCTCAAGTGCGACGACATTACGCTGGATTCGCTTTACTACGCCTCGGAACCAGACTCGCTACACCCTAATGTAGTACCCGCAGTTCCCTCGGGCAAAAATGGCGCCTCCTCCCAACTGAACCTGGAGCAGTGGAAAAACCGTCAGGATTCAACCGCCTGGAAGCTGGCCACACCCACACCGGGAATCCTCTAACGAAAAAAAACGGCCGCTCCAGAAAGCGGTCGTTTTAAAATTTGCAGCCGATTAGGCGAATTAAGCTCTAATCTGAGTGTTAGCGCGTTCCACGTCAAACAGTCTGCGGAGCAGTTCTGTACGGGCAGGTTCACGTTCTTCAGCAAGAGTCAGGGGTGCCATGTTGATAGCTACCAGGATAGAGCCCGGATAGTTATTTGCATTCTTGATGAATTCGCTGCTAGAAACGCCATCGGTATAGAAGTCAACCACAAAGGTATCCCAGTCGTCGTTTTCAAGCTGTTCCTGGGCTTCGGCCTCAGTCTTGACAGCCTTAATCGTAGCGCCAACCAGAAGATCGGTCAGCACTTCGAGGCAGGCCTCACGGCGAGCATCGTCTTCTTCCCACACCAAAATGCAACGGTCGCTGTAGTCACGGACAACCGGGGCAGAGGATTCTTCTTCGGACTCGAACTTTTCGAGGGCGGCCTCGTCCATTTCGTCGTCATCAAAATTATCAAGATCTTTATTCTTTGCCATAGTAGCCCAAATATAGTAAAAAAGCCATGAGTTACGAGCTATGAGCCATGAGTTACGAGCTATGAGCTATGAATTATGAGGCCTGTAAGGGTGTTTTTTGCGCAATGCTCACAGTTCCACACTCAAAGCTAACTTGCCATGATTGTGCTATTTTTCTAAATTTGCGCCCAAAAATAAACCTTTCTATATATAAGAAGGCCCTATGGATCAATCTAAAATCAGAAACGTCGCCATCATCGCCCACGTTGACCACGGTAAAACTACCCTGGTGGACCAGCTCCTCAAGCAGTGCGGAACCTTCCACGAAGGTGAAGAAGTCAACGAACGCGTGATGGACTCCGACAACCTGGAACGCGAACGCGGCATTACCATCCTTTCCAAGAACACCAACGTGATGTACAAGGGCTACCGCGTGAACATCGTGGATACCCCGGGGCATGCCGACTTCGGTGGCCAGGTGGAACGCGTTCTTGGTACCGTTGACGGTGTGATTTTGGTGGTGGACGCTTTCGAAGGTCCTATGGCCCAGACCCGTTTCGTAACCCAGAAGGCTCTTCAGATGGGCCTTATTCCTATCGTCGTCGTGAACAAGATCGACCGTGACGGTTGCAATCCCCATGGCGCTCTGGACAAGGTTTTCGACCTGTTCTGCGAACTTGACGCAACTGAAGAACAGCTGGACTTCGACAAGGTGTTCGGTTCCGGCCGTCGCGGTATCTGCAAGGCAGAAATGGAAGATCCGGATGGCGATTTCTCCATCCTCATGGACAAGATTATCGAACGCATTCCGGCTCCCAAGGGCGATCCGAATGCCGACCCCCTCATGCAGATTACCTCTCTGGAATACTCCGGCTTCCTCGGTCGCTTGGCAGTGGGCCGCGTCCAGAACGGTCTGTTCAAGCCGGGTCTGACTGTTGCACAGTCCACTGTCGACGGCAAGTTCAAGAACGTCCGTCTCCAGAAGGTTCTCCGCTACGACGGTCTTTCTCCCCAGCCGGTTGAAGAAGCCGGTCCGGGCGACATTGTTCTTCTGGCAGGTTTCGACAACTTCGACATCGGCGACACCCTGTCCGATCCGAAGAATCCTGTGGAACTGCCTCGTATCCACATTGACCCGCCCACCATCTCCATGATGTTCACCGTGAACACCTCCCCCTTGGCAGGTAAGTACGGTGGAAAGTTCATGACTGGTAACCAGCTCCAGGAACGTCTGGAACGCGCACACATGGCTGACCCCGCCCTCCTGGTGGAAAAGGCTGACGGCGCTTCCAACTTCAAGGTTTCTGGCCGCGGCATTCTCCATCTGACCATTCTGGTGGAAAATATGCGTCGTGAACTCTATGAATTCACCATCGGTTCTCCCCAGGTGATTTTCAAGAACGACGAAAACGGCAAGCTCCTGGAACCGGTCGAAGAATTCAAGGTCGAAGTACCTAACGAATTTAGCGGCGCCTGCATTCAGGAAATCCAGCAGCGTAAGGGCGAAATGACCAACATGACCACCGATGAAAACGATCGCGTCACCTTGGAATTCAACGTTCCTTCTCGCGGCCTTATCGGTATCCGTCCCAGACTCCTGTCCCTCTCCAAGGGTTACGCCATCAGCCAGTCCATCTTCAAGGGCTACGAACCGTACAAGGGAGAAATCCCGGCTCGTATCAACGGCGTGCTCATTGCTAAGGAACCGGGTGAAGCCGCTAGCTACGCTCTTTCTAACCTGGAAGACCGCGGCTACCTCATCATCGGACCGGGCGCTGAAGTTTATCCGGGTATGATCGTTGGCGAACACAACCGTGATGTGGATATCACCGTGAACGTCACCAAGGGTAAGCACCTGACCAATATGCGTTCCAAGTCTGCTGATGATATGATCCAGCTGACTCCGTATCGCCGTCTGACTCTGGAAGAATGCGTTACCTTCATTAACGAAGACGAATGCATCGAAGTCACTCCGGAAGTTCTGCGCCTCCGCAAGACCGAGCTGGATCCCATCAAGAGAAAGCAGCTCTCCAAGAAGCCCGCAGAAGAAGAATAATCGTTGTTTGCGGTACCAATGGCGCCGCGACACTTCTCGGATTAGAAAAGACCAGCTTTTAAAGTTGGTCTTTTCTTATTTCTACAAAAAGCCTGCGGAAAAATTTCCACAGGCTTTCTTCATAATTCAGAACTAAAATGGACTTGTAGATTTTTTAATAGAGGGCTTTTCGCAAGCCATATTCATTAATTTGATGGTTTAAATATACTCTCTTTTCGTATCGATTGTTGAAGTTTATGCAATAAGTTTCTGCAATCGGTAAGCTACTGGAGTCAAATAGCCCAGACTGCTGTGCAGGCGTTTGCGATTGTAGAACAGTTCGATGTACTTGAACAGGTCCTCCCTGACCTCATCAATATCGGCATAGGATCTATGGTGGACTTGTTCCTTCTTCAAGCTCGCAAAAAAACTTTCCATCGCCGCGTTATCGTACGGACAGCCCGGAGCACTCATGGACGGCACTATGCCAAGACTATCAAGCATGTTGCGATATCCTCGGCTACTGTACTGCGAGCCTCGATCCGAATGGAAAACTAGGTTCTCATGCGTGCCGCGGTTCGCCACGGCATTTCCGAGAGCGTTTTTCACAAGCTCCGTGTCAATGTTCTTGCTGATGGAATAGCCGATAACCTCCCTGTTAAACAGGTCCAGAACCACGGCCAGATATACCCACCCGAGATTCGTGCGGATATACGTGATATCGCCACACCAAAACTGGTTAAGACCGAAAGGCGCAAAATTACGTTGCAAACGATTTTCCGCAAACATCCCGTCGCTCTTGCCCGGTTTGTAAGGCTTAAACTTCTTGATGGCAACAGAGTATAGGCCGTTTTCTCGCATTATGCGCCGGAGTTTGTACTCATTGATTTGAACGACTCTTTCATTCAAGACCTTTAGAAGTTTCGTACAACCATAGACTCGATGGTGTTCCTCGAACACATCGCGTACAGTTTGTACAAGGTCGGCTTCCCGTTGCCTCCGTTGATTTCTCTTGGTTTCCTGCTTTGACCACTGGTAATAGGAACACTGGGGTATTCCTAGCGCTTTGCACATCTTCTTCACCGAATGCTCCTGACGTAACTTGTAGACAGCCTCGCATTTCAGTCGTGTGGTCGCATAAGAGCGAGCCAAGCGAGTGTCGCAAAATTATGCTTGCATAATGTTCCCCAAAGAGGATAACTCAGCTACGAAACTAAAGTTTCAAGTTTCGTATATATGACCGAGTGCAGCCGCTGACGCCGTAGGCGTCAAAGATGTGCAGGGATTTCCAGAAATCCAATCGCCTCAATCATGTCGATTTGCAAGCTAGCTTGCAATCGCCGCGATATTCGGCTCATAGATTTTTTTTAGGATTTCTACGGTTTCCCGTTCCTCGGCAAGTTCCTTTTCTCTTTGTTTTAGTTTCCGTTCCAGTTCACGGTTCTTTGTCGCAAGTTCTTCAATGGAGACTTTCTTGAGTCGGCGTTCTTCTTCGTATGAAGGCAGATTATTCTTCTTTCTGTAATCCTGGACCCATCTGCATACGGTATTGGCCGTGACGCCGATTTCCTTCGCAAGTTTCGTCGCAGACTTTTCACCTTTCAGGACGAGTTTTATGGTCTGCAACTTCATTTCTTCATTGTAATGGACTCTAGACATTGTTTTTTCCTCTGGTTGAGAATGAAATGACTATGTCATTTTGATTCTGCACCTCGGTCATAAAAACATGTAAACATGTTTTTGCGACGCTCGGTTTGGCAATCATTTAACAATGAATATGACAGCATGATTTACCCTCTTATTAAATCACGCCATAGTCCAATGAGGAGCGGGCGATCCGGGGTAACGCCAACAGCCTTGGCAACGTATTCGCGGAGCATGTTTTCGTCGTAGATGACTTCCATGCCGCGGCCGCCAAGCACGAAGCTGAGGCGGATCATCACCGGGTAGCCACCGATCTGCTTGACGCAAGCGAGGGCTTCGTCGATGTTGGTAGCCATGCCGCTTTCCGGCATCGGGATTTCCAGTTGGTCCATCATCTTGCGGAACAGGTCGCGGTCTTCAGCGATGTCGATGGAATCGATGCTGGTACCGAGAATCTTCACGCCTTCGTCGCTGAGAGCGCGGGCGATGTTCAGCGGAGTCTGGCCACCGAACTGCACGATAACGCCAGCGGGCTGTTCCTTCTTGTAAATCTGGAGAACGTCGCCTACCATTTGGGCGTTCCCCGCGCTCCGCACGGGTCGGGCTATATTTTATGGGTCGCACGGTTCACTCCGTTCCCGCCCAACCTCATAAAAACGAGCCCACAGTCTCGGCCCCAAGGGGTCACTATCCCTAACGCGAATGCTTTCAATGCAAAAAAGGCTCCATATGGAGCCCCACTTTTATTCTATATCGAACATTTTGGGTGGCAACACCTTTCGTCGTTCGGCTTCAAGAATATCCAACACAACTTTAGTTGTATTTCCATCTGCAAGAGAGGTATTTGTCTCAACCTTCTTGAGCGTTCCAGGGAGCTTGCATGTATTATCGCAATATTCAAAAGAGGTTTCAGCATTAGCACCATTAACTTGAAGCACCATCTTCATCACCCGCTTTTTTGTGGCGGAGTAATAAAGAGTTGGTTTTGAGGCATCCTTAGGGACAATCTTCCAAAGCGAACCGGCCTTAACAGGATTCTTGTAATCTTCTGGAGACCCCATCTTTTTATTTATGTCAGCAGGATTCTGTTGCTTAATATTTTGGGCAGGCAGAGTCTTTCCTGATTTTAAATCAACAACTTTCATTCGCGTTCCATTTTGAATCGTCTTCATCTGAATAAGACTTGAATTAATTGTCGTTACAGATTTATCGCTACCCGCATTAATCACAGACATGTCAACAGACAGCGACTTTTGATTTGGCAATATGACCGTAGTTCTAATCTGCATTTCACACGTGTCCGGGAAAGCGGATTTCGCCTGATTTTCAAATACGGTACTCAAGTCCAAGGCGAAAGATTGAGTAACCACCATCACAATTCCAAGCCCAATAATTTTAATTGTTTTTTTCATAAAATTCCTTTTTTAGTCCTTTACACAACGAACAGATACTCTGGCTTCTTTCCCAACACTTTCAAAATCATGGTATTCATAGCAAAAATAATTGGCGATAATGGCAAAATAGTTATCAGCCACACCACCTAAAATTTCTCGTTCATCACTTGTCCAAAAAGCGGCACAACGGCCTTCCTTGACGTATTTTTGATAGTCATTACGCCAGCCCGAAGGCAACAAGGAAAAACCTAATGTATCAGAGCCATTTTTCGTTATTTCAGACATCCGGTAATTTGCATAGTCCCGCGAATACCCCCCATTGTAATCATTCTCTGGGCTAGTATTAATCCACCCATCTTTTGATTTCAGATAATACCATTTTATATAACCAATTTCTTCCAAAAAAGCCAAATCATCGGCACGCATCCACGCAAGTGCAAATAGTATTAAAGAATTCCATTCATCTTTTGTCGGCAAGTGCCACCCCTGCGGACATACACCCTGATATTTTTTCCCTTCCGTCCATTGACGAACATTAACTGCGGTCGTATCCAAAGCCATGGCCGATTCCCATCTGTAGAGACGCCCATATTTTTCGCAATAAGCGGGTTCATCATTGTAGCAAAAACTGCTATCGACAGCATAGTTCAAATTTTCCGCCATCCATTCAAGGCCATTTATAACCGTGGTCCTATATGTCTTGCCATCGCGTTCATCGAAAACAGTACCGAATTTAGGCGTATAATCTGGGAACTTCGGTCCCGTTGCAGATGGTTCGTCATCGCCACAGGAACAAACCAATGTCACAGCAGCAACTGGGATGAGTAATTTAACCTTATCCATACATTCCTCACAGAAGGGTCAACAATTTTGTCGATTTTAAGGCTCCATTAATACGAAGCGCAAGATAGGTATTTCTCATGTTGATTCCAGACCAATCCACACGAATGTACTGTTGTCCCGGGGCAAGAGTTCCCGTATAGACATGACGAACAGGAATGCCGCCGGCATTGATCAAATCCAGAGATACATAGGTATATGCATTCATCGTTACCACGAGTCCATCCTCTGTACGAGTGATCGGAATAGAATCATCCGGAGCGGTATAGCCAAAATCTATGGCATACGATGAATCAGGACTTCCAGACCCATTGGGTGTTTCAACTAGGACCAATTGTCCCGTAGGCCAGCTAGGTTCTTTTCCATAAATCACATTGCCGAGCGAATCAACCACATTGAAGCCTACCGCTTCTGCAACAGAGGTGGTCATTCCGACATGCCCCGGGTCATCATTCGCGTTCCAACCCATTTGCCAATCTGGAAGATGCAATGTAAAAGCACCCTCTCGATTCCAGGACATTCCCGAGCCAAGAATATTTTCACAATGGAGATTTACCATCCACCGTCCATTACCGAGATTGGACTTTTCTGCGGTCACACCTTGCGGAAGACCGTCTCCATAGATTTCCATGACTGGAGTAAATCCAGCTTCGACATAGAAATAGTAACGGACATCATATCCGGCAATAGGCATGTTACCTGTATTTTCAACCTTCAGATAAATTTCACTCGCTTGCGGATCTCCCGTCGTCCTAGCACGGACATCCCTTGCAAGTACACGGGCCGATGTGACATCCTCAATTTCATCTTCCATTTCAGCGCAGGAGCCGCCAATCAGGTTATTGTCTTTGTCAAGGACGATTATACCCTTGTTTTCAACAAAGTCTCTAGCCGCATTAAGCACGAAAGATGGGTCATCCGCAGAATACCAGCCATTCCATTCAATATTGTTCAGTCCAAAAAGGGGACCTTCGCCAAAGAACGGTGAGCCATTTGCCTGAATTACGGAATCAGCAAAACGCCACTCCACATACCCTGTCCGATTGCTTTCGGCATGGACCGAGAGTGTCGAACTATCCTGAGGGAAGAAGGCCGATGCATGAACCAGAGCAGGAACTTCGCCACGGAAGTAATAGCGAACAGAATAACCATTGATAGCCTCGCCTGATGTATTCACGATACGGACTCGCGGACGCAACATGGAAGAATCGGCAAAGCCTTCGTAGCGAACAAACGTCTTTACCTTGCTAGATTGTACAGGTTGCAGGCCATTATCACCAGCCATATTCCACGCAATATCCGATGCGGAAATATCATCCGTAGCCAAGGCCAAGCCAGCAATATCAACTCCAGCAGGCACAATCAATTCGAAGTTTTGTCTTCCAGAGGCAAGTTCAAGAGCCATATTTGATACCGTATAAGCTCTCCATACCTGAGCAAGCGGCATCACACCCTTCTGCTTTGAACCGGCACCGAATTGAACTTCGGCATTTTCCAAACTTGCAGAACGCGCATAGAGCACCAGATTGTACTTTCCGGCCTGTTCGACATTAATCGTCATATTCAATTTCGCATCCTTAGCCGTCGAACGATAGAAATTATTGCCGACGACCGAGCAAGTAAATTGACGGTCAAAGCCATTCACAACATCCATGTCATTTACATTAACAATAATCAGTTGCGATTCCTCGCCCTCATCCGTAACAGGTTTCGATAATTCCAGCACCTGTTCAGTACTCAAGGCCGAAAGATACATGCGAATGTCCGCAATATGGCCAACAAAGCCCTCCATCGTCGAACTTTCGCCTACCGAGAACTTTCCGTTGAACACTCGATTCATAGAAATTCCAGCCGGTTTTGTCATAACCATGTTCCCGTTCACGTAGAAATTGACATTGGAAGAATCAACCGTGACAACCACATGGCTCCAAGCCTTTTCTTGAGGCAACACATTTTCAGCAAGCCAAATATGGTTCTGTTCGACAAGGCGCATATCTTTACCCCTAATCTGAATTTCCATATTACGGCTAACACTGGAGAAGCCCATTACACGGAGCCAGTCATCTTCCTGCGGATAGCCAAGATTTATGCGGGCCTCAAACGTGTAAGAATCAGATACACCCAGATTCACATTGCTGTTGGCAACAGCCTTATCTCCGTCTCGATAGAAATAAAGGCCGACATCGTTAAGCCAAGGCATAAACATGGACAGGTTCAAATCATGGGCCGTCCCAATCATCTCGCGAACAATTTTTCCCATACCTTCCCTTGCAGGATACCACAAGGCGAGAGATTGCGGATACGGATAAAGTTTAGACGATTCATAGGTTATTTCTTCATAGTTATGACCATAATCTTCCACATGCATTGTAATGGCAAGATTACATCCGATGCAACTTGCCAACTCCTTACGGCTAAGACGAACCTTGGCAGAGACATTACCATTGGAATCAGGCATCATCGAAACATCCTTCAATGGTATCGAACTAAATACAGAACGAATATCCACCTTGGCAATTCCCGATTCGGAATCTTCAAGTTTCGCCGAAACCACAAAGATTCGATCAAGTACATCGGAGGAATCAACAACATTCCATGAAGAGACCTTGGGACGGGCAGAATCCGTATAGACCTTCGGACCCATCACCTGCATTTCATTACCAAGGACAGACATGCCCAAGTAGGTCGACTCGTACACACCATTCTTTATCTTGCCAACAGAAGAACCTCCTATTTTCCTAGAACCATCGTAAACAATCGTGTCCGGGATTTCGGCACGAATTTCCGTAATAAGCCTATCGTTTAAATACAACGAGACGATTCCGTCACCCGGCTGATTGCAACTAGCACCATAAGCCATGAAACCATTGTCAAGACCAAGCCATACAGAATCAGACGGGGTAGAACATGCAAAGTTCGCCGGAACAGTCAATGCACGGGCAGCGGCAGGTGCCAAAGGCAACTCCGAAGTATCGTTCTTGGCAATGACAAACACGTAGTTCGTATCCGTCATCGTTCCACGCCTAGGCAACTGCACATGGGCAATTTCATTGGCATCTAGGCTATAAGGCAACAGTTTTGCCGGAGTCACATCATTACTATCGTTCCACAGGGAATCGTTATCAACATACAGATTAAAATTTTTCAAGCCGATTACTCGAACATCACGATCCGATGTGCCTGCTATTGCCGGCAAGATTTCTAGACTGAAATCGGGGATTTCCGCCAATCTAGAATCCATGGCTGCAAAAACCGAGAACGTCTTTGTTACGCCGGAAATCAAAATATATTCCCATAGGTCGTCATTACCCGGATAGCACTTTGAATCATTCCATATTTCACATTCCGCGGTATCAAAGCCATTGGCAACCGCTGCATGCCCGTCTGCACCAAGATATCCATACAGTACCTTGTCAAGCGGGATAAACTTTTTATTCGTAAAATCGACCTTGTAGAGTTTCAAGGTACTCGGCGTAACATTCATATCCCGCATCTCCGCCTTGGAAATCTTGATTTCAATGCGAGGCAACGTATCGCCAAACACCTTCGGAGGCAAAACTTCCACAATCGACCCTGTTATTGGCACGTTGTTAAACACCTCGAAATGGTAGTCTTCGGCAGCAACCGTACGAACCGTAAAATCGTCACTCGAATCAAGCGTACCTTGCGGGAACGTAACAGAAACTTCGTCAAACAGCGATGTGACCGTACCCTGCTCAGTATCCTTTACTTGCTTTCCGATTACCAGATTGTAGTGACTGCAACTATAGTCGCCACCCTCATTATCGCCACCCCAGGTCAAAAGGAACTGTGTATTCCCTTGAAGCCTATTCACATTGAACCAGGCAAGTCTGCGTTCGCCGGACGTCTTGACTTCTATGGCAGAATCTACAACCGGATAATACACGGAATCCTTCAAATATAGAAGATGATATTTCGTCCCCGGTATCAAATTCGCACGTATTTCCACAAGTTCCTTGGGGCGTTTCACATCAATTTCATTTTTGTATTGGATATTGACACTAGATGGAGTTGTTGCATTCCCGACAGCATCAAGATGTGAATGGACAGAATCATCCAAATGAACCAGTCTTGAAGATACGACTTCAACATCCTTAATCCACGGATTACGAGTCCATTCTTTTTCCGCAGCCGTGCCATAATACAAATTATTATCGGATTCTCTTCTATAGTTCACTCCGCTTTGATACCGATAAAGATGATTTATCGTGAGTTCCTTGGCACTTGTCCGTTCCGGCAACTGGGAAGTAAAATCCAAAGAACGTCGATACCTGACATCCTGTTTCCAGTCGGATGCGGCAATATAAAGCGTATCGTTGGAAATTTTGTACTTCTCATTCGGGACACCTTTGAGCAATGTCGTATAAGTCGGAACAACATCACCGCTTATCGAAATCGGCAAAGCAATATAAGCACTAAACTTTTTCGAACTTGCATCATAAGAGTCTGGGCTAATAGACAGCGATCTAACAAGCGAATCACCATTTACAACCTTTGCGGAATCAAGATGCAATGAAGAAAGCGAACCTGGATCAAAATCAACGTCAGAATTAGAATACAAAATCAAATTATCAGGATTAGTCTTAAAATTGGAGAGATTTTTGAAATAACTGGTAGTATCACCGTTCAAAGTGAACTGTTTCAACCAATCAACATCGCTGTAGTCATTATAATAATGATGAATCCTGGAACCCAGCAGATAATATGTTTTCCCATTACCCGGGTTATTTACGCCTTTACCACCTGCAGGATAATCTAAACGTACGGATTTATCCGCATTTTCGGCAAATACGGCCCCAAAAGACTTGTTCATGCTGACATAGAAATCAATATCGCCAGGCATAAAGTAGTCTGTTTTCAACGAATCACCATTATTGGTTATGTTCTGTGCATAACCTGGAGCAAATATATGCGCAATAAAATGGCGACTATTATAATTTATCGTGTCATTTGGGTCGTTGTAGAATTTTAGAGTGAATCGGGATACCTGTTCAAACCCGACACCTTCATCCGCAAAAAGGAATGTATTTCCACCACCAGAAAGTTCACTAGCTTTAAAATATGGTAAATGCTGCGTTTCAAAAGGAGTCAACAAACCATAACTATGCTTAAGATTCCATTGAGAACCATCAAATAGGTTTTTCGCTCTCGATAAATTCATCGTTAGAGAATTTTTTTCGAGCGTATGGAAATATCCATCTTTTTCACCATAGAGGCTTATATTCTTAGAGTCAAAACGAATGGTACGGTTCACAAGATTATCATAGCCGAAAGGAGCATTCCAATACTCGGGAGGAATGGTTAGTTTGATACTAAACTTCAATTTTCTATAGCGAGTGTTATCACAATGATCTGGATTAATTTTTTGTTCATTTGTATAAAAATTGGATGCTGAATTTCCTACAAGTTCTACAGCAAACAGCTCCCTATTGGGGTCGTACTGATTTGAAACAGAATCTTGCGTATATATACACTGATGGACTCCATTTTCATTTACCTCTTCATCTGCCGCGCAAGAGCCCCGTTCTTTTCGAGGGAATGGCAAATACCCACCTTGTCCCGGAGCCGGAATAACTACATCATTAACATCAATTTTAGACAAGTCCCATAAAGAGTTTGTCTTCAACAGAGTATATGCGAGCAATGATCCATCCCATTGTCCATTATTATAAAAAGAATCCCATTCTCTCCATGATGTAACAAACATATCAAACTTCGTTTTCTTGCCAAATTCCGCCAAGTCTGGCCCACCTAAATAGCCATATTTTTTTGCAGCATCAATATCAATATCTATAGATGTTGACAAGGACTGCTCATCAAAATGTATCGGTCTAACATCGGCAAGAGGTTCATTCCTTGTATCTGTGGTATCACACCTTCCATCAGTACAAGACTGGATCCACCTATCTACCCATATGACTGCAACCAAATCCAAACTTTGTCTCTGTCTCTTAATACCTAGACTGAATCGTTCCGGCGTAAAGCCAAGCGGATATTGCGTTCCACTAAATTTTGTAACGAGATTCGCCTCGCGAATATTCTTGGGCAAGTATTTTCCACTCAATTCAGCATCAACAAAGTAATCCGCGATGGGTTCATACCTGTTGACAACTCGTCCCAAACTGGAATCAGTAACGGCCTCGGAAACATAAATGCTCACGGAATCGGTATGCGACCTGTCACCCGGAGTTTTGTCAATCATGCTATTTGTAGTAATTACCGACAATAGCGCTATCGCAGAATCACCCTTAGGTTTATTTCCTCCCGTCGTATCAATGGTTCCAGCAGGGAAAGCCTTGATTACAACCTTATAAGTCCCAGCATCTACAGGATTATTATCCGAATCACGCTTCCCGTTCCATGTTACAGAATACGCCTTGCCGTTAGAATGCGCTGCAACGAATTTATTTGTCTCCAGCACTGAGATTGGATTATCGGCGGAGTCACGAATTTCAATGTTCACATAAGCATCTTTATAAAGAATGCCATAAGGAATGCTCATGGAACCCAATTTATACGAAGTCGGGTCCTTCACGATTAAAGGATAAACAGGCAGACTGTTGCTTAGCACGACCTTAACATCTTGAGAGGTCAGATCAATTTCCTTCGTCTGTACATCGACGAACGCATTTTCACCATCAAGTCCAGTCACCTCGGCATAAACCTTCACCTTTCCATCGGCCGGGAAGAACCGGGAATCCAGGCGGCCATCCCATGTAAACGACAACCCAAAGGCTTCCGGATGAACATTCCAGCCCGTCTGCAGCACATTCATCGTATCGACACCAATGTTCTGACCGGCAAGCGTAAAGCCGGCCATTTCACTAGACCCGAAATACACAGGTACGTTATGCCCAGCCAGTGTATCGATATGGCTGCCAACTATACGGAATGCACCTTCCGACTTCATCACGACATGTCCAGAATCACCCGAGAGAATCATGACATTGTCGGTTGTCGTAGGCGGCATCAACATCGGATAACCGCTCAAGTATTCCGAAGTAATTTCGGGGAAATTGTTCATTTGAGATTCAACACGACACCCCTTGTCAAGATTCATGATGACATTGCCCTTCAGGGCCATGCAGGTTTCGCCAAAAGACGAAGACAAGAACGAGACTTGCAATTCAGACGTGTTGGGCAAACCGGACCATCTCAAATGATACAAGCTGTCATCTTGATAGAACCACACCCCTGCAGGGGACTTTGTGGAATCATAAACCAATCCAGCAGTCAAATCATAAGGCGAACCATAATACGGGTTTGCCCAGGCTCGTTCAACCGACCTGTCAAAAACACCGACGCCCTTCGAGTCTTCTGCATAGATACGCAGCATATATACTCCAGACGGATTCCCCGTCAGACGGAGCGACATGTTTACTGAATCCACCCCGACGACCATGGAGGTTTTCGATACATCGAATGCGACTACCGGTTTCACGCTGTCCGCCGCGAGTTTACCCAAAGTTATAAGGACCGAATCCGTACGCCAGGAACAACTATCGCACGTCTTGACCCCAAGTTCAATATAATACTGCTTATCATAGATGGTATCTCGATAGAAATAACCCAACACTCCTTCGTTACTCTGCGCAATTTTCGATATATTCGCGCTATCCTTCGAACGGTTGGCTGCAACAGTCATGATTTTGTCTGTTTCCCATTCCGTCGAATTTGCTTCCCTATACCTTAGACGATAAACAGCGGAATTTTCGTCATCGTCAAAATCGGGCGGAGCAATGCCCACAATCGGGATAATCGGCATCTTTAAATCACCAGATTCCGTAGGAGAAACAATATTCGGATGACGTTTTCCCACAAAGAACAGACTGGTGCGAACACCGACATTTCCCGCCAGATCCACACAGGCTGCTTCAAGATAGCGTTTCCCGTCATTTGTTCCAATCAAGCCCTTATCAAGATAGAACCTGAATGTTTCCGTATGCAATACGGAGCCAGTAATTTCACGCCACTGATTTTCATTGCCGCCACCAATAATTCTATAGCTACACTTCATACCGGTACGGTTGACAGCCACATCCTTACTTTCGGAAACTTTGATGGAGGCTTCGAACGGTTTTGTAGATGCAGTATCATAGACGGGAATCGTACTTATAAGGCCTTCAATTTGCGGGGCTGTTCGGTCAATCAGCATCTTTTCAGGATACGACTTAATCGGAGTTGATGTATTCTTCGCCTCGTCACGAGTAACGGCAAGAACGCGATACTCGCCATCTTCCAACAGAAGCCCCGTATTTTCGGTCCAGCTACCATCAACCTGGTCTTTGTCAAGCCACACAGAATCACCGGCACGGTCAACAGCATTGCTGTCAGGAATATGCTTAAACAACCAGTTTATAAAGACGGACGTTTCACTACGGCCGTTCAATGCTTCACGAACGGAATACGATATGTTCAGGAGGCTATCCTTAGACACATACACACACTGATTGTCCTGGCGGGCTAGTTTCGGCAAGGAAGCGTATCTAGACACCTTCTGAGAATCCATCGGGGCTGCAACCAAATCAAATTTGGGCAAAGCTGGCGCAGTTTTATCTACCCTAAATTCTACCGTATCATAACCGACATTCAACTTGTGGTTATTAATGACCGAATTCCAGTCCGTTTCACTAGCGGTCTGCTTGACAACCTTTTCGAACAGCGCGTTCACCGCTCCGTAGGCAGTCAAGTTCGGCAAAGCATAATCTATCGCAGCCGCACTTAAACGATACTCACCATCCGTCAGAGATTTCTTGTTTACTCCATCCCAGGTTACAGCAAAGTCCTTCGAGACGACATCGTAAAGGAACGGCAATTTTGCATCAGACACCTTGTTGTAGGTTCCTCCTTTCTTCTGTTCAAGAGTCCATTGCATAATACGGATATCGGCGGCATCCCTGTTTTTCGTTGTCAAGGAATCATTACCATCGACCTTTACACGGGCTATAAAGACGGAACTGTCCGGATTCACGCAATAGCTATCTGTCGTCAATGTGAACTTCGGAGCCGTAGTATCCACGACAAACGGAACCAAATATATATCGCCGCTATCAGACGAATTGTCCGTAGAATTAAAACTTGTCGCATTGAAAACCCAAAGATAATCACCTTCTGCCGGACTATCAACCTTTTGACTTGACGAGAATCTCAGTCCTTCAGCAGTAGGAGAACTCGTCATCGCATGCCATGACGCAATCGAATCCGAGGAATCGCACTTCGCTGTCACGCAACGGAAAATAGAATCTTTAGCGCTGACGATGCTAAAGCCCTGATAATCCAGGGCACTTGCAGAACCCACAAAGCCGTCGATTTTATTCACCACGACATTCGGCAGCGGCCAACTAGATTCCAAAAGGTCTTCAGTAGCCTTAAACAGATAATAGAACCTCTGCGTATTGGAAAGACCAATCTTGTTCACGACAGACACGATTACCGTATTCTGGTTATCCTTCTGTATTACAGAAAGATCATCATTATAGGAGGCATTGAAGTAGTCTCTTGCATTGAAATCAAAATGACCATCTTTTTTCACAGGATGCGGAACAGTCATCAGAGGAGTAGTCGGCCAACTTTGACCAGCAATTCTCTTATAGACTTTGCAGGCATCATTTGCTGTCGGATCCTTTTCCACGTCACATTCCCAGACAAGTTCCTGCTGGAAGTTGAAATTCATATAGATTTCACGCAGACGGTGTGGCATCAAGTCGTCAACAACAAAGGAATATTTTTCAATGTAGTTCGTCACAGTAATTGGTGGAATTTCGTAACGTTCTACGTGACGAATGGGAACCTCATCCGAAGAAACTTTCCCATTAGCATCAATACCACTCACTCGTTCCCATCGGTCAATCTTGACGCCCATTTTATTCCAATCGGCATCTGTCTTAAATTCAATCGGATTTTTCTGATATTCGTTATACCTTTTCTTTTGGAAGGAACCATCAACTTTAAGCGTATCACCAGAAACAAGAACGGAATCTCGCTTTCCGTACAAACCAATTTCGCAATCAGTACTATTACTAGTCCGAGATTTTTCGTAATAGCAATTCGGATCTATGGCCTGCAAAGTAGGATCTGCAACGAAAAGACCTAAATTGACATAAGGTTTTTCATAAAGAAAATCTTCCATCAAGTATGGAGTATGCGAAGACGAACCATCAACAGCCAAACTAAACTTATTTTCTGCGCCATGCCATTTTTTCTGGAAATGTGAATTTACGGGAACCTGATGCGAATACTTCAAATCTGCAATCGCCGCAATTGTAACATAACCCAAACCAACAATAGTCATGTTTATTCCCGTTCCACAAAGTAAAGCTCCTTTAGCTAATTTCAATGCAGGTTGATTCCAAAAAAGAGTTTCTTCCAGAACTGCCGCTGTTACACCAGCAATGGCGAGAATCGCGATAGCTTCATCAATAACGGTGCCGACCCTTGAAAAAGGAACACTAAGTTCATCAAGAAAGTAAGAAAACCAATCTTTAGCAGCGTCTATCGACAATTCAACATCAGCATCTGTAGAAAAATCATTAAAATCAGCATATAAAGCAATATTGCCATTATATGCTGATTTTTTCACATCCGTTCTTGAATCTTTAAAAACAGCAGTTTCGTTTCCACTTCCAGACCAGCTAGGAATCAATGCTGTACCTTGCTCTTGTAAAGTTACACCAGCAAGAAAACCATACGCCATAGACGCAACCGTATTATAGGTTCGTTCAGAAATACTGCCTCCATCACTTAAATGCGTCCACGCATTACTTATTGAAGCGCTTATTGAACTAGGAACAAATTGTGAAAGTCCTGTTTTATTGAAAAAATTTTGATTAGGATCACTAAACGTTAACCCATTTTCGCCATACAGTAATCTGAACATTGGCAAGTTATCTTTATAAGGTTGTCCTTTCAAGAAAGAAACGCCGTCGTCGCGACCTGAATTAGGATCAATATATGCAGTCAAAGAATCTTCTTTATAATAATCAAAGCCATCACCTAACACAGCAAGAATACCCTTACCAAGCAAAGGCGCTACAGAATTACTCCATACAGGAATAACAACCCCTAACAAAGCTATGCTAGAAGAGACTGATTCAAATCCCATTAAAAAAGCTGTTATCGCAAAAGCCTCCATAGTCGCAGCCTGCGTTATGGCCTTTCCCAATCTATCACCAAAATCAACCTCTTTCAATTCAAGCAACAAATTTAATGCACCTGTTCCCTCATGCGGGCTATCAAGAGTTATCACTTTATCAACATCATCATTATAAACATTTCCTTGCACATATTCACGAGACGCAACACCACCCATGCTGTGGGAAATAAGGATATTTCTTGATGGAATTTTACGATAACTATCTAAAGAATCATGACGAAATCCATGTAGCGCACTTTGGCCACCAGCATCAACTTCTTGAGCTTCCTCCAATAAGGAACGACGATTAGAACAACGATTCGGTCCAACCCAAGTTCTTTTTCCAATTTCACTTCCATTATTTCTCGGGGAATTCGCAGGATTCGTAAACGATCGATGAAGATAGACCTTTTCACCATAGTCCTTCTCAAATATATCATCGCGCAGCCAAGGACGTAGGTCTTTAATCATTCCTGCAGCCCTCGACTTTATTCCTTTGGGAATCAAATCACCAAACATCGTATCCTGTGCGGCCTGCGGATAAGGGTCACCTTTATCATTATAACCCTCATCACAATTTAGGCCACCCCATTTAGATCCGGCCCCATGAATTAAGAAAACATTGTATTCTGACAAAGCTTCCATCGGCTTTGCAAACAGGGACACAACCAAAGATAAAAATAGGATTACGTAGTTTGGACGCATTTTTACTCCTAACACAGAAAACTACGTAAAATAAAAAAAAATATATATATAATTTGTAAAGAGTTTTTTTCTACAAATTTACACAAAATTTACAAGTTGTTTTCACCATAGAAGACTGATACGCTATCATTCGAGAAAATTATCGGAAACGATTCACCTTGTCGGCCAAATTGTATCTCAAGCCAATTTTTCCTATCTATTCCACCATTTTCCAAAAGCCGATAAACTCTATCATCTATCTGCAATTTAGGTCCCCAGAATCGGATTTCTGACATTTGCTTCACCCATATTGAATCAAGAATTTCTTGTTTTTCATTCAATAATTTTAAGGTATCCGAATCTATGGCAAGACATATAAAAGAAGAATCCCTGTAATAGAAATCTAAACATCTCCCTTTCCACATCATACTCGACATTTCCACTTCTTTCAATAATTTCTCTTTATCATCTAGATAGAAATAAAATCTTCTAACCGCCGAGACGGAACCTTCCTCATTGGAATAAAACGTATTTATTTGCATTTTACTATCTATCGAATCAATAGAAACTTTTTCATCAGATATTTCCAAATCTTCAACAACATTTTTGTCAAAATTCCATTTTAACGCTTTGTTCACTTTAAATGGAGGAAATTTATAATCATAAAAAATCAAATTTGTTTTATCTAATTGAAACACACATGCTCCACAAGGTGTTGACGGAGCTACAAGTTCTCTTAGAACTTCTTCTCTATACATATTTACTAAGAAAAACTTTGACTCAACCAAATTCCATTCAGTATCATATCCCTGAAGATATGATGAATAGGATTCCACCAAGTTCTCATAATCCACATTCAACAAAGCTAATGAGTCACTATACACAGCAACAAGCGAAACACGTACTCTAGAATCAACAACCTTATCATCTCTAGAACATGCACTAAATAACAGCATAGAGATCATTAACAAACAATATACCATCTTTTTCATCTTATTATAAAGATAGTTATAAGAACAAAAAAATATCAAGATGCTTTAAAAAAACATTGAATAGCAATAAGCCGGGCGTTGCGGGTGCGGCGTCTGAGCACCCGCTCGAAGGGGTGATGAGCTATAAGCGCAAGCGTGTGCGAACCAGGGGAAGGCTTTCCCCTATATTCTTGCAAATTTACATGAAATTTACAATTTGTCCGATTCGTATATAAAACTATTGCCAACTCCATCCGTGATTTTTAGATTACCGGAATCAGAATGTTCAATATCATACAAATAGTGTAAGGATACATTCTCCCCATCATACAAGCCCCATATTTTTCCATTATAGATATATCGGCCTTTAAAAAACACATAATGTTCATCACCAACATGCAAAGAGTCAACAATATCCCCCTCACTATCAAGAACCATCATACAACAATCCTTTATCTGCAAACAATAGAGTCCTCTTTCGTCTTGCATCACATCACTGCACTCATAATTTACGTATTCAGCCATGGATATTTGACCATTTCCCCAATTCGCATACCCCTTACGTACATAATAATTATCACTCCTTATTGAAGCACCGCCTTTGACGACATTTGTAGGAAGCGTCTCTCGCGAAACTACAGACCAATTTTCCAATACATTAGAATGATAATTCCACGCCGAGGCTTTAGTTAATTCCGACCTTCCATTTTTTTCATAATACCAATAAAATAGAAGCAGAGAATCCGAGATAACAACCCAATTCATAGGTGTTGAAAGCGGATAATCAACCTCCTTATAAATTTTTTCTTCTCGCATATCTACATAAACATATTTTCTGCCAACAACATCAGTTCTTTCGTCCATACCCGAAATGTATGACGAATAGAATTCCACTTTTTCATTAGACTCCACTAAAAGAAGCCCAGTGGTATCATCAACCAATGTTACAAACTCAACAGAATTAAACCGGTCTATCACCCGTTCTTCGTAGGAACACGCTACCAAAAAGAGCAATGCAACAAAGGATACACAGATTAACAAATTCTTCATGTTTTAAATATAGCTCTATACAACATAAAATCAAGACAAAAAGGACTGCATCGCTGCAGTCCTTTGAATGTTTGGGTTCGCAGGTCTGGATCCTTCGCGCTTACGCACTCAGGATGACGTTTACGTTACACTTCCTCAATGGAAGCATGATATTCCTGCAAGCTCTTCACTTCGCCCTTGCCAGCCTTAGCAGCCGCAATGCCCTTGACGGTGTCGAGAGCGGCGGCGAGAGTGGTGATGTAAGGAGTCTTGTATTGGACGCCTTTGGCGTCCGTACTGCGGTTCGGTCATACAAAAATAGCTTGCAAAGCGCAAGCATTTTTGTGCGACGCTCACCTTGCGTACTATTGATGGCAGCCTTACGGATGGCGCATGGGCATAGCCCAAATGCTTGGCTCAGCCATGCCAGAAAACAAGTTTTCTGTCGCGGCATTCGCCTTGTGCATTTGTCATCGGCAACAGCGTCGCGGCGAGCCCACGGGGTGTTGATGATGAGGTTCACCTGCTTGTTCAGGATGACATCCAGAACGTTCGGGCGGCCTTCGGCGATCTTGTTCACCACTTCGCACTTGACGCCAGCCTTTTCGTAGAACTTGGCGGTGCCTTCGGTAGCGTAGATCTTGAAGCCCAGTTCCTGGAAAACACCGTAAGTCGAGTGCAGCGGCCACGCTTGCGTGGACATTGCCGAGGCGAAGGTGTTTCTGGAAACGCTGACCCACTTCGATAGCCTGGTCGCAGAGGTTGGTCTTGTCAGACAAGCTGATAAGAACCGCACCGCTGGAAGGCAGGATGGAGCCTGCAGCTTCCTGGCTCTTGTAGTAAGCCAGGGCGAAGTCTTCGGAGAGGCCCAGCACTTCACCGGTGGAACGCATTTCAGGACCGAGAACCGGGTCAACCTTGGGGAACTTGTCAAACGGGAACACAGCTTCCTTGGCGCCGTGGTGCTTGAAAACCCTTAAGCCGAGTGTCGCGGGCAAGCTTGCTTGCACATGACCGAGGCGCATTGGGTTTCTACAACTTCTTGTCCTTCAGCTTCAGATCTTCCAGCTTTTCACCCATCATGAGGCGGGTAGCAAGGCGGGCCATCTGAGTGTTACAGACCTTGGAAACTAGAGGCACGGTACGAGATGCGCGGGGGTTGGCTTCGAGAACGAAAACCTTGTCGTCTTCGATAGCGTACTGCATGTTCATGAGACCGCAAAACGTCTCAAGGTGAGTGTCGCGACAGACCGCTTGCGGGCTGGCATGACCGAACCGAAGACGTTTTTGGAAACGTGGAGGGATTCAGCAAAACACCGCAAGGCGAGTGCAGCGACTGTGCTTGCACGGGCGTTGCCGAGCCGAGGTGTTTCTAGAATCTTGCGAGTGTAATCCTTGATGGTCTTCAGGTTGGACGCCTACGGCGTCCGCTGCTGCGCTCGGTCATAAAAATAAACAAGTTTATTTTTGCGACACTCGCTTGCAAGCTATTTGCCTCGGTAATGGTCTCCGGCGGGATAATGCAGGCGGAGTCACCGGAGTGGACACCTGCAAGTTCCACGTGTTCCATCACGGACGGAATGTAAACGTGTTCGCCATCAGAGAGGGCGTCGGCTTCGCATTCCAG
>NZ_JALCZV010000025.1:0-51891 GCF_023373925.1 Fibrobacter sp. HC4
CACTTCCTGCACTTCACCCTGTAGGTGTCCATCTTGATGAAGCCCATTTTCGTGCCGAGATCGAGCGTCCGCCATACCCTCTGTTCCCGGCCGTTGTCGTAGAGTTTCCCTTTTCGCCCGCAACAGCCGCACCTGCTGGCGTTGCCCTTGGTGAGTCTTACCGTGATGGTGACCGTGGTATCGGTTTGTTCCTGCTTGACGACTGAACAGCCGTTGACATTGAAGATGGATTTGTATAATTTTGACATGGGCTTTTTCTTCTGTTTTTTTTGGCGATTAAATTTTAGAAAATAGCCCATTTTTTGTTTAATTTAGGCGAATGTCAACAAAAAAGGGTGGCGAAGCCACCCACACATGTTGATGAAGAGCCACTTTTATTTTAAATTCGTATGTTGAATCTGCATGTAACTGAACTAGTGGTGACTCTATCTTGATGTCCTTTGCTGATGAGTGAAAATAAGTTGGGTGCTGGATATTACTAGCCTTATTTGCGCTAATCGAAAAAGATGCTATGCTGCAATAAGCGTTATCTTTAACGTTATGCATTAAAAAAGCTTGAAAGATTCCTGCGTAAGGTGCTTGGAATTCTATTTGTAATTTTTCACGATTGTGTGTCAATAGAGCTCTGTTTTGTACAGGTTGGTTGGTCTGTAAGTCGAAAAAAATGGGATCTAGGAGAGGTCTATTTTTAAATTCGTCGCGACTGATTTTCTTGGTTAGTTGATGGTTTGATTTCGATGTATTGACATTAAAGGCGCTTGAAATCAAGTAGCAGCGCCAATGCGTCATAAATCATTTTGACTTTTTCAAAATCATTTTTTGCAACGGAATCTATTAAGGATGTAAGATTTGTAACGTACCTTTCTGTTTCGTTCTGCCGTAGAGAATCGTTTTCGTCGTTTTCAATAAAATTAACGATTTGTTTGTGGGGAATACCCGTTCTGTATTTATAGGCATCGCTATCAAAGTCTTGTGGGAAAGGGTATTTTTCAACGGCATTGTTTTTGGAAACATGGACAGTGTCTGTTGATTTTTCGTACTGATGATTTGGGCCATTCTTAGAATTAGGGGATGTTGACGCACACCCAATAACAAAGACTGCTAATAGAAGGATTATAGTTTGGGGTGATGCCCGTGTCATTTTCTTCATGAACCGTCTATCCAACGGCCTTTAGTCGTGAGCTTTCTGTAGCTCGGCTCTATACAGTTCCTCGATGTGCGAGGGGCCTTCGCACCATAGCTTGAGACTTTCATCAAAGAGCATTTTCCCGGTTTTGGAATTCAAAAAATCGGGTAAAACGTCGGCTGCATCAAGATGGTCTTCCTTGGAAATGGACTCGACAACCATAGTCGTCAAAAGTTCCATTGCGGCCTGAATTTGTTCTTTTGTTACAGCCATATACGCTCGCTTTTGATAAATGCAAGTTGCTGTAATGCGACTGTTGTTCTAAAGCAGTACTGGTCCTTTAATCGTTCGGGGAGTAACAGGCGTATGCATATTTCATCTGCCTGTTGAGAGCCGAAATCTCCGAAGGTTCCTGTCATGTAGGTGGTTATTGTGATGTTTGTTGCGTCGTTTGCAATCTTGCCACCAACGATATCGTATTTTTCAAAATCCTGAACAAGGGAATTGAAAAGCCCCTTTTTTCGATGAGCGACAATGCAATGTAGCCAGTCGGCATCGGCTGTTAAAAAGATTTGGGTTCGGAGATTGGCCGGTATGTATTCAAAGGAAGACACAACTCCAAAATTCTGCTGGGTTGGAATTACTCCGGATTCCTGCGCTTTTCTTGTAGAAATCTTTGCAAAGGATTTAGCTTGTTCCTTGTCTGTTGTAAGGTAGAAACCTTGACCGAAATCCTTATACTTGGCGCACTTAGACAAGTCAGGTGAAGATACTTCGCAAAAACTTCCGTGGTACAGAATGGTTCGCTGATTCAAATCAAGCATTTTACACGCCCTTTGACTTGAGGTATTGCCTTATGTCTTCAAGAACCGCCTGGTCGCCTTCAATATGGAACAAGTCCCACATTCGCTTGATATAGTGAAAAACTCCCTGTTCCTTGAACTGGGTTGCTACTGCAGCAATAGACGCTCCCGTTTCTTCGGACATAAGTCGAACGAGCCTTGTCTGCATATAGATAATCTGGGTGTTTTCACTCATGTCTCTCAATATATAAAAATTTGGATATGGTATCTTGCAAAACTCCAACAAGTTGTTGGAGTTTGAGAAATGCAGCAAAGTTTTACTTTGATTCCTTGACAAATATGGAGTCCCCTATTGGAGCTAAAATTTTTACTACCTTGTGAATGATTAAATAGGAGTAAACATGAAATTGAAAACATTTCTCGCCCTCGCATTGGCTTGCTGCACTTTCGCCTTCGCCACCGCAAAGCCGGAACTTGCAAAGACCATCAAGTTTGACGCTCCGCCCAAGGCATTGAAGACTGATGTCATGGACGCCTTGCAGAATCGCAAGTCTGCACAGGGCTTCACCGAGAAGGTTGTTTCCTATAAGGAAATCGGAAATATCCTGTGGGCAGCCAACGGCATTAACCGTCCTGAAACGGGTCACCGCACAGCACCTTCTGCGCTGAACAAGCAGGATGTGGATCTTTATGTTTTCACCACCCAGGCTGCTTACAAGTATGACCCGAAGGCCCATGCTATGAACCTTGTGGTGGAAGGTGACAACCGCGCCCTCTTCACCGAACGTATGAAGACTCCGGTGATTATTCTTCTGGTCAGTGACGTTTCCAAGTTTACTCGCGGTGATGCCGAAAGCCAGAAGATGACCGGCGCCATGGATGCAGGCATCGTTTCTGAAAACATTAGCATCTATTGCGCTGGCGCAAAGATTGACACCCGCGTCCGCGCCTCCATGGACAAGACGGGCCTCCAGAAACTTCTGGGCCTAAACGAAAAGCAGATTCCCATGCTGAACCACGCCGTAGGTTACGAGAAATAGATTCTTTGAAGTTGCCCTTGTCAGCAGTGTGGCTAAAGTCGCCACAGACATTGCTAAGCAAAATGCCTCGCAAAAATGCGGGGTTTTTCCGTTCTTTCATGAAACAACTTGTTTCATAGAAAATTGCAAAAAAGTAAAAATGTTCAAAATAGCTTAAAAATTTGCAAAAATAAACGATTTTTGTTTCTTGGATGTGTTGCAGCAGTTCTCCGTGTAATTTATTTTTTGAATGTGGGGCAAGCCTGTCCCTGTGATTTTTTGGTGGTTAGGAGAACCTTTTATGCGAAATGTTGTTGCATTCATATTTGCTTTGCTTATGCCATTGGGGGCTTGGGCTGAAGCAAGCAACTCATCAAGTATTTTTGACAAGTTGGAATTGGGAACTCGCTTTGGGGCGGGACTCATGTATGTCATCACGGATTCCAAAGAGGATTATTATCCCTCAAACGGTGGACCTTGGGGTTCGTTGTCTTTTGATGTGGCGTACGGCTTGACGGAAAAACTTTACCTGCATTCCGGCGTGGGTTTGGACTATAGGATTTTCTTTGTTTATATAGAAGCTCTTGCGGGAGATGTTCTTGATTACGATGTCGGGGAAGAGCAGGACGCTTATGACAAATGTGAAGGAAGTTTTTACTGTGGTAGAGAACATTGGGAATATAATCAAGCTTTCTTGCTGAATGTTCCCGTGCTTTTGCAGTGGAGGATTCCCCACATTCTATTTTTTGAAGCGGGCATTGTATTTGACTTGTTACTTGGGACAATCGAAAATCAGGATGATGGATGGAGAGGTGAACCTTATCGAAATCGTGATGAGGAGAGCCGCCTTGGGGTGAATGTTGCTATGGGTGTTGGGCATCAATTTAAATCGGGCCTGTTCATTGATTTTCGTGTGCTTTTCCGCGTGAACGATTTAATTGATGCAGACAAGTTTGCGGATAGTTACTTTATCCCAGTACAAGAATTTGATGGTGATGGAAATGTTGTGTTTGATTTTATGGATTATTCCGAACCCTACGGTTCTTATTATAAAATGTTGAAGTTTCAGTTGGGTGTAGGTTACTGGTTCTGATGAAATCCATTGTCGAATATCTTGATTATCGCAGCTATATGCGGGAGTTCTACGAAGAGCGTAAGAGAACTTCCGCTTTTACGTGGCGTGAATTTTCCAAGCTCTCCGGTTTTGCTTCGTCGGGATATTTGAAACTGGTGTGTGACGGTAAAACACGACTTCGCAAATCTGGTGCGGAAAGTGTTGCCAAAGCCATGGGGCTGAACGGTTTCCAGGTGGAATACTTTTGCTGCATGGTGGAATTTTGCGACGCCCAGACAAACGAAGAAAAACAAGCGGCCTATGGCGAAATGTGCCGTTTGGCTGATGCCAATAAGGTCCGTATTTTAGGTAGCGAGGCGTACTCCTATTTTTCCAGCTGGATTAACCCTACGTTGCGTGAACTTGCTCCCATTATGCCGGGGGCAAGGCCCCTTGAAATGGCCCGCATGCTATGCCCCTCTGTGCCTGCTGCCGATGTACGTTATTCTTTGGATCAAATGGTCCAGATGGGACTGCTGAAAAAGATTGAAAGTGCGGGGGAGGTGTCGTACGTTCAGACGGACGTAGGTATCAATCCTGCTGACAATGCGGATCACAAGGCAGCCATCAATGTGGCTGTGCGCTCCATGCAAAAGCAGTTCGCCCGTTTGGCCGCTGATGCCCTGGATGAATTCGACGGGTCGGAACGGAACCTGTCGGGAATAACCATGGGTCTGGACCGCGTCGCCTATGAGCGTGTGGCAAAGGAAATGACAAAGTTCCGCAAGAAAATTGAATCCATCGTGTCGGAAGTCAAGGACTACGATCGGGTTTATCGAATCAATTTACAGATGTTTCCCCTGACTCGGAAATTGGAGGAGAATGATGAGAAGTAATTTGCCTAATAAAATTCTTGGGATTGTGTTTGCGACGGTCCTCATTTTTTGCGGCTGTTCCGGTTTTACCTCAGATCCCCCTATAGCAGGAACTACAGATGACTCGGGCGTAAATCTGCAGAAGGAGTTTGCCATGGCCCGCCAGTATGCTTTGGGTTCCTATGAAATAACGGAACATTCCGAATCTTCTGCGACAGGCGTTATTTCCATCAGCCTTGTCCAGGAATCGGGCTGTGTCAAGCAGGGCGAAACTTACCAGTGGGTCGACGACCTGAACCGTGTAACTCAATTTGCTGGGGGCCTGTTCCGCTATAGCTTTGCAGGCGACACTTTGACTCTTACCGCCTTGAATGAAGAACCAGATTATTATGGCAATGTGACGGTTCTTAAATTCGTTGGCGGCGAGCCAGGAAAGCTTCAGGGAATTTGGCTGCAATTAAGTCGTTCTGCCTATACCGTGTACTGGAATTTTGGCGAAGGTTCCATTGAAATCCGTGTGCTGGAAAAAGAGAACTTCAACTATATGCAGTCCCTCTTTATGTGGATGTTCTATGAAAGTCTTGAAGATTCCAGCATGGATATTTATGCGGATCTCATTTACGATGAACACGCCGTTGATCCTGGTCGCTACGGAGTGGCGATTCTTAAGCAGGATAATCGAAGCGAAACCTTTACTTATAAGGGTGTGACCTATGAACTGAAAATAGATTCTGTTCATTCCTTTGATGATTATTTATCGCTGACTCTTTCTAATGGCGCTGCAAAATGTCACCTGGAATATTTTAGCACCTTGAATGTAACTCCTGCAGTATGCAAGGCGGAAAATGCGGATGGCTTGCATTATTCGGATGCAACTCCTGATGTCATGACTCGTTACTCTTGGGGAAATGAAAAGGAATTTGGGGAATGCGTGAATCAGCTGATCGCCGCTGGTGAATCCGCTACGACAGAAAGTTCCTCCTCAAAGTTTGCGAAGGAATTTAGCGCAGCCCATGATTTTATGCCGGTTTACTATAGTGCAGAACCCTCTGGAACAAATGCTGGAACTCTAGTTTGGGATTTTGGCTTGGAAGGTCGTTGTCTCAAAGAAGGTGAGGGAGTGAAGTGGGTTGATGGTTGGTATAGCAACCGTCAGGACACGGCACAGTACAATTTTAGTGGAGATACGCTCTTTATCCATGATATCCTTGGTTCTACAGATGTATTGATTGGCGGTACTTCTGGACTGCTCGATGGCGTTTGGAAATTGGTGGGTGATTCGTATGTGAATGTTTATGTCAAGTTTGAAAAGGAAAAAATAACCTTCGCCTACGATATGAATCCGGATTACGACTACATGAATTCGGAATTCTTCGCACGCCTCCACAGCCTTCTTGCAAGTGGTTCGGGATCATTGACTTTTGAAGAAGAATTCTATGAACCGGAAGATGAACTGGAAAACGGCGTTACCATTGTAAACCACACAAATACCAGCGAAACTGTTACGATCAATGGAAAGACTTATGAAATTACCTTGAATCATGCCCATATGCTGTGGCAGGATGTTTCTGTGACCGTAAAGTCTGGCGATATGGTTTGCTCCGGGAGAAAGGCTCAAATTGAACAGATTTCTCAAGAACAGTGCAGTGTGGAAAATATGGATTATCTTGACGATTATGGCCTTGTTTCTATGGTGTACATCATAGATGAAGAGAAATCCTTTTCTCAGTGCCTTGAACAAATGGTATCCCGCTAGACGTTGTTATTTTAATCTCGTAAGGCTAGTGAGGTTGTATGAAATTTCGCATAATTAGTTTGATTCTTATTGTTTCCGCTTTCTTATTGAGTGGCTGCGTCACGGAAGGTGATCCTAGAATTTCCAAGATACGGATGGAAGTAAATCCTGCTCCTGAAATGCGTGGTGCAGGTGAACACATGACGTCTGACTATCAAGTCCGTCTTTCTGGTGGCTTGAATGCGGGACCTTCAAAGAAAATGGAGGTGGATGATGTTTACCACAATGGCCGTAGTGTTGATTTTGCATACAGTCTTGAATACGGATTCGTTAATGCTGCTGCAGAATTGGCACTCAAGAAAAACATATTCATGGTCAATACGGGAGTTGGCATCAACAATGGCTTATATACGTTTGCGTCTCTCGGGTTGAATACAAGCCATTTTGAAATCGGGTTTTCTGGCGGTGTGTGGATGAACCATCGCGACTACGACTGTGAAGGGGATATGGAACTTGAAGACGTGCCTTTTTCGCCTAGAGTCTACACCCTATATGCTTCGGCTAGCTACCGCTTAAATGATCATTGGAGAGTAAGACTGGGCTCGGTTGGCGTTCATGGAGAAAACTTTGATAAACGTTATTGGTCTGGTTTTGGTGGCGTCAGTTACTGGCTTTAATTTTTATTTGACATTTTTTGTAGATTATTCGATATAACTAATGAACCGCCGATTTAACCTTACTTGCGGGCGGATAAATAAACAGCTAAACGAGGAGGCCTTATGGCTTTGTCTTTTGATTTTAGTCCGAAGAACGGACCCAATTCTCATTCTCAAATTGTAAAGAAGTTCTGTGACGGTTTCCATGTGGATTCCGCCATTGAATTAGCACGAATTATTCGTGAAAGAATGGCTGCAAAGGGCTATGTTCCCGGCGATCTTCTGGAAATGTACAAGCGCCGCTGCGAAAGCCGGAATGTAAAACTCAAGGAAACGGAATCCAGCCTGCTGGCAAAATTTTGCCATATAGCAGAGAATGGAAATGTCCCCAAACGTATGCGTTCCTTCATTTACGAGACGCTGGATATTGGCGAAAAAGAACTGGCTGAAGCTCTTGCCCAGCATGAACTGCGCAAGAAAATGTCTGCGGCCTTAGGCCGTGATCATGAGGCGGAATGTTTTTTGGAGAACTTGCCGCTGATTCTGAAGCATAAGGATTTTGTGATGAAGTATCGGGAGTTTGCCTCCCTGCAGTTTAGCAACGTGGGCTTTAGCTACTGCTGGTTTGGGGGCAGGTACATCTGCCTCGGTGAACTTCTGAATTACTACAAGTACGGCTTTGGTGTTGCCCATCATGGCTGCCCCCACTGCGGTGGCGACGTTTATAATTACTGGTGCTGTGGGTCAGTGCTTTCGGGCACACATTCCATTAGCGGGACTTGTATTTCCTGCGGTAACAAGGTTCACAACGCCATAGACTATCGCGAGACCTCTGCGGGTCTGGTGCCTGCTCCCCGCGAAATCCTCATGAGGGATAGGCGTTGCTTCGGGGCTCCGCAAACAACCCTACGTTACATCTTGCCGGCAACACATGTGCCTTGCGAATTTTTGGATGAAAATCCTTGGGATATTTTCAGCCTTGTGGCGCTGCTGAAGTCGCTTTAGGTTTCTGTGCTGTTTTCTGCAGTTTTTGCGGCGGCGCGTGCTTCACGTTCTTGAGCTTCCCGCTGGGAATAGACGCAGCCGCAGAAGTTCTGACGGTAAAGATGGTACTGCTCCGAAAGTTCGGTGGAACGCTTGAATCCACCTTTCTTTTTCAGGTCGGTGGGCAGCCGCTTGACGCCGTATTTCTGGCACTGTTCCTGCATAATTTCGTTCAGCAGTTGTGCGTCTTTCATGGGGCTGATGGTAAGAGTTGTGGTAACGAAATCGGCGCATAACTCGGATGCGATGCGGGCGCTTTCTGCCAGGCGCATCTCGAAACATTTACGGCAGCGCTTGCCGCCTTCCGGCTCATTTTCCAGCCCACGAACAAACTCATAAAATTTCTTGGGCTCGTAAGGGCCTTCAATCAGCGTTACCGGATGCTTGGTGGGGAATTCTGCAACGAAGCGCTTGATTTCTGCGACGCGGTGACGGTATTCCTCGTCGGGGGCGATGTTGGGATTGTAATAGAAAACCGTGATGCGGAAATACTGGGACAAGTACTCGATGGAATGGCTGCTGCAGGGAGCGCAGCAGGCGTGCAACAGCAAAGTGGGAACTTCTTTACGCTTTTCCAATCCGCGGAGGATGTACTCCAGATCTCGTTGGAAGTTGTGCTTGGGCGGTTTCGGGCTGGCCTTGCCGACGTTTTCTGCGAAATCAGTCATAGTTCAAGGTTCCGAATGCGGTGGCCCAAAAACAGAATGCGCTGACGACGGCGAAAAATCCCATGACGGTCTTTTCCTTGTGGCTGGCACTGAACAAAACCGTGGCGGCATAGAACGTCAGGTACAAGGCGAAAAAGAACGCGAAAATCTTGGTGATGATGGCGGGCAGCAACTGGTTTGCGGCATCGGGCAACACGGCACCGGCGGTAAGCAGAAACCACAGCGCCACGAACTGCATGATGATGGGAACAACGAATGCCTTGCGTACTTCCTTGGGAACGACGCGGTGGCGTCCGCTCATGGCGTATGCACCTAGGGGGGCCCCCAGAGCCAGGGCGATATTCAACCCGATAGAAGGAGCGAAGGCGACGGCTCCAATAATTGCTGCAATCATCATAACGTAAAATTTAACAATTTGCGCTGGAGTCCCGAATACCCACAAAAAGAAAGAGCCCGCGAGGTAAAGGAGGTAACCTAGCGGGCTCAGGGAGTGTTTGGGTATCCCAAAGATAGATAATCTTGGGTGTGCAGAAAAAAAAAAGTGAAATTTTCTTGTATACTCGAGTATACAGCTTGTATACAGAACGTTACCTTTAGGCGATTCCTGGCTAAAAAAGCCCTTTTAGTTGCAGATAGGCGTGGGCGGGGTGGAAGGGGGCTCTTGCCTTTTTTTTGAAGGTGGCGGCGATGGATATTTGGATTTGGTCTGTTCCCACATCGGACTGGGTGCGGATCTGGATGTTTTTTTGAGGATTGGATTGGGGAAGCACAAGGGAAACGCTAGCTTTATTGAGACTGTTGGTGCCGTAGGAGAGGCCCGTCTCTAGTCGGGGAGTGTTCAGCCCTTCGTTTCGGGTATAGGTCGTCTTGACGCTGCCTTGCAGGGAGAGTCCGTTTTTTGTTTGGGAATCGCTGTGGGAAAGCAGCGAAACCCCTTGCAATTTCAGGTCGTCCTTGCGGCAGTTTTCGGCGGCGTCTAGGCAGGTGGCGCTTGCGGTTCCGCGGAGTTGTTGGGGGCCGTAGTCCAGCTGTACTTTTATGCGGGCGGTGGTTTGCTGCAGGGCGCTGTCGTTTGGCAGTGGGGTGGTGACGCGGATGTTTGTGGAGATTCGGTTGCGCCATGGGCTTGCGTCGGTGTAGGCGATATTCTGGGAATACCAGAACATGCTGTTTAGAATGCTGGAACTGAGGTGGGACTGATCCGGGACGCTGTCTCCGTGAATGTAGGCTGAAATTTTCCAGCTGATGATTTCTGCATTTTTGTTTTTGGCGGAACTTCGGCTTGTTGAAATTTTTTCGTTCCGCTGTAACTGCATCTTGATCAGGGGGAGGGATTGGCCGTGTTGCCACCAGCCTGCGACGGTGCCCCAGGAGGTTCTTGCCTGGATTCCGCAGGAGTTGCTTTCGGGATGGGTCCAGCAGAAAATATCGGCCTGTTTCCGGTAGCCTAGGCGGGCTTCCAGGTTTAGGGCCGTGTCTAACGTTCCGCCCAGCGTAAGGTTTCCTAGAGGGTATGTAAACGTTGTGCCCCATAAGGTGTCCAGCGGAATATAGCTGTGGATTTCCCGCGTTGAAATTTGCCCGAAGTGGGCCTCGCTGCCTTCGTTTCGGTAGCTCAGAAGTTCCTGCGTTCCCAGGCGCAGGCGGTAGCGGTAAAAATCCACTTGAAGCGAAAGTCGGGAACTTTCCAGATGCCCCAGAGAATCGGTTCTGCCTTTCCAGAGGATGTAACCGTGGGGCGTTAGGGGCGGGCGCTGGGATTTTGCGGAGTTCTGAGAAACGGTGGGTTCTTGTTGGGGCTGGCAGTCTTCCAGTGAATAGGTTTCGGCCAGCAGGCAGGCTTCTTCCTGATTGCCTTCTTCCAGCAGGTTCAGCATTTCGGTTGCTTCCTCTGCGGAAATTAGCCCGTCGTCCCACCACTTGAAAACCGCGGCCTCATCAAGGGCGAGGGCGAAGCCCGAGAATAAACAGAATGCGGTTGTTATTTTGCGAATATATACCAAGAAAAAATTGTTCATACCTATATACACGCACGAATTGCCGAAACATCACTTTTGGGGGTTCTTTTTTCTTTTGGGGATTTCTAATTTTGGGTTCATGGCAAATTCTAACTGGTCTAAAAAGCCCGCAAAGGGTTCCTGGGGTAAAGCTCCTTCTCGTATGCCTGCTCGTGGCGCAGATGCCTTGGGCAGTGCCTTTGTGCCTCACATGAAAGCTCCCCGCACCGAGTTTCCGCTGTTTAACGGAAAGCGTGTTACGCCGTCTCTGGCTGGCCTCGACAAGCTTTTGCATTATTATGGTGTGGAACTGCAGGAAGAAACCTTGAAGCAGATTTGGGAATATCATCAGCTTCTCCGAGCCAACAACGAAGACCAGGACTTGACTCGCCTTAATGCTTTTGAAACCATGGTTGAACGTCATTATGCCGACTGCACTTTGATCAACGCCTTTGTTGAAAAGTGGCCTGCCCGTATGATTGACGTGGGTAGTGGAGCCGGCTTCCCGGGTATTCCCCTGAAGATCGTGAATCCCAATATCAACTTGACTCTTTGCGAACCGCGCCCGAACCGCATCAACTTCTTGAACATGGTCATCGAGAAGATGGGGCTGAAGAATATCGATGTGTTCGGTCACAAGGTGACTAGCCGCAGCATGACTATTCCTGTGGATGGTGTTATCAGCCGCGCCTTTGAACTGATGGAAAAGACTTTCCCCCGTCTACAGAACTCCCTGAAGGTGGGTGGGCGCGTGTTCTTTATGAAGGGACCTGCTGCCGCTGACGAACTGAAGACCTTGCATCCCGAAGACTATGGATACAAGTTGCTGGAAAAGCACTTCTATACAATCCCCAACAGCACGCAGGAACGAGCCCTCGTAATATTCGAAAGGGTACGATGATGCATGGGGGGCTACTGCCCCCCTGGACCCTCCCCCCCGCTGAAATGTGCTGTGCTCACTTCTAGCCCCAGGCGCTACGCTTCTGGGGTTTGTTTCGCAGCAGGGACCGCTGGTTTATTCGGGTTTATTTCGGGGAAATGAAAAAGGGGGCGGTTGCCCCCTTGCGTCTTTTAGAACTTGAATACCATGCCGAATCGCATCTGGCCGTCGCGGACGCCGTCGCTTTCGCCTACGTCCTTGATGGTTGCGAAGTCGAATTGCAGCATGTCGGAGAGCATGAAGCCGAAGCCCATGTCCACTTCGTCGCGCTTACCGGTCTGGTCGTGGAGGTAACCCAGTCGCAAAGCGATGGTGTTGGCGTAAATAAATTCGGTACCTACGTTGAAGACGCCCTGCATCAAGGAGTTCTTGGCTCCTTCCAGGCCGCTGCCACCGCGTTCAGGATTGATCAGGGATTTCCAGCAGGATACGTAGAACGGTTCGGGATTTCCCTTGCTGTCGTCATAAACCACTTCGCGGTTGTAGTCGGCGACCACGACCCACTTATAGTCGGCCAGGGAGAGGATTTCATAGGAGAGGCCCAGGCGCCAGGTCAGCGGGATGGGGTCTTCGATGGTCTTGTCGACGTAATAGACGCTGGGGCCGATGTTGGCCAGGACCAATGCAAAATTCAAACCGTCTACAATCAGGTTCTTCTTGAGGACGCCCACGTCGAATGCGTAACCGAAGGTAGTTGCTTCTTCGGATCCGGATCCTGCGCCGGAACTGAGGTCAGAATAGAAGAACTTGATGCTGAGGCCTAGGCCCCAGTCGCCGGGGAAGCGGGTACCGTAGCTGAAGCCGCCAACGATTTCAGAACTGTTGTAGGCCACCAGGTCGTCAGCGTCCACATCGCCAGACGCAACTGTAGAACCGAAGCTAACGAAGTTTACGAAGAAGCCCATGGTACCCCAGTCGTTCAGGGGGATGGTCATGCCGCCGTAAAGGTGGTAGAGGTCGGGAATGTTGAGAATCGGCAAAAGCTTTTCGTAGAAGGCTGTGAGCTGGTAGTCGGCGTCCTTGAATTGTTCCATACCGTTTGCGGTACTGAACCAGACGTCATTACCCTGGGGAAGAATTGCCCAGACCTTGTTTACAGAAAGACCGTTTCCGGAGTGGTAGTGGACCCATTCGTCATCGCGCTTGCCTTCGGCCTCGTCGGCTTCGGTGCGTTCAAGTTCTGCCTTGCGGCCGCTGGCGGTAGCGTAATCCGGCAGGTGGCGCCAGACGCCCTTGTCGGTGGCAATCCAGATGCCGCCCTTCTGGTCGACGGAGATGTCGTTGACGGTATTGTCGGCGAACTGAATCTGTTCCCACTTGCGGAGGTTGAAATGGGAGAGGCCTCCCTTATGGGCTGCCCACACGTGGCCCGAACTGTCGACGGCCAGGGCGGTGGGACTCTTGTCCATGACTCCATCTTCTTCGTTGAACAGGCTCCAGCGGTCCTTGTCGTTGACGCTCTTCTTGGGAATGAGGCGGGCAACGCCTGCGCCTTCTGCGGCAACATAAAGTTCCTTGCGGAGTTCAGACCATACGAGGGCGGTAATCTTCTGGCTGGGCAGGACCTTGCCCTTCTGCTCGAATTGACCGTTACGGTATACGAAGAGACCGTCGTCGGTACCGATCCAGATAGAGGCTCCCTGGCTTACCAAGGCAGTAACGCGGTGGTTTCCCAGTTCGCTGTCGTAGCTCTTCCAGGCCTTGCCGTCAAAACGGTAAAGGGACTTGGGTGTACCTACCCACAGCTTTTCGGTACGGCTTTCGTAAAGGACTGCGGTAATGGTGTCCTTAACAATCAGGTTCCAGGGCATCTTGACTTCTACGATGTGCTTTTCATCGTCGGCAGTCTTGATCTCGTTGAATTCCTTGACCTTTCTGACATTTTCTTCCAGGCCGCGTTCGGAACCGGCGTACACCTTGACGGCGTCGCGGACCTTGGCATTGCCCTGCAGGGTAATGGAATGATAGTCGACCCACTGTTCGCCGTCAAACTTCAGGATACCGTTGGCAGTACCTGCCCACAGTTCGCTCTTGCTGAAGAAGCCGTTCTTGGAGCGGGAAGCCATGCTTGTAAAATAGGGGGCATTCTTGGAATCGGCCGGGTAGCTCATGCGCCATTCGTCGGCCAGGGGGCCGAATGCCAGACCTGCGGGGTTGTAATACATGGCGGCGGCGTCATCTGCCAGGGCCGCACCTGCTTCGCCCATACCCAGCTGGCGGGCGCCAACGGGCATTTCCAAGGTGATAATTGCAGAACCTGCGGCAAGAGCCAGCGCCGGTGCTAAAAGAATTGCAGAAAGTAGGGATTTACGCAAGTTGCCTCCAATCCGGGATGTCGTAGTTGCTTCCGTGTGACGGGACAACTGCCTTCCAACCGGACTTGCTGGGGTTTTCCCAGGGCTGCTTCGGCAGGAGTCTGCAGTCGCAGCCCAAAACGTAGGGCGGCAGGATTTCCGCATGGTTGCGGATCTGCTCGCGGGTAATAAAATTCTCTTCGTTCACGAACTTGCAATATTGTTTGCCCTTGGGGCCAAGCTCGATGCGGTAGGTGGCGGTGCCATTCTTGTCGCCTTCGTCCACGGTGCGGATGGTTTCTTCCATGGTGGCGTTCCACTGGGCGATCAGGGCCTCGCGCTGTTCGGGACTCATGTTCTGTGTCTCGAGCCAGGAGCGGAGGGAGGCTTCAGAGGGCTTGACTGCAGTGAGGGACTCCCTAGCGGGGCGGACCACCACGGCGTATTGGCCGGAAACGTCAATTACAGGCTTGACCTCGTCCTTTTCGTCGGAACTGTGGATAACCACATAGGCTCCGATGGCGGCCAGGATGATAGAAAGCACGATAATTGCGATTACAATAATGATTGACAGCATATTTAATTCCGTTTTGGACTTTTTGCCTTACTCTCAAAAACTAGCATTTTCTATTTTGTGGAATAGGAGATTATATGTCGAAATTGAAGATTTTTACAGCTGTTCTTGTTTTGGCCGTTTGTAATGCCCTTGCTATCCCTTTCAAGGTGGAAACCGTCAAGGAAGGTGCTGGCGATACAATCCGTGCAGGTCAGCTGATCAAGGTTCACTATAAGGGTTATCTTTATTTGGACAGTGCTAAGATTCTGGCCGAGAAGAATAGGGTTTTGGATTCCCTGCGCTTGGCCGATTCCCTTCGCCTGGCCAATGACCTGGGTTCTGCCCAGGTGGCTGGTGTGACACAAGTTGACACGACCAAACTTTTGAAAGGTTCTGCCGAGGCCGCAACCGAGACCGCTTCCGAAGCGGAATCTACCGAGTCCGAAGGTCAGCAGCCTTTTGCCAACTCCTACGAACAGGGCGAACCGCTGGAATTTACCCTTGGCATGGGCATGGTCATTCAGGGCTGGGAAAAGGGCCTTGTGGGCATGAAGGTTGGCGAAATCCGCAAGATGTATGTCCCTTATCAGATGGCCTACGGCGAAAATTCCCTGGAAGGCATTCCCGCCTATTCCGACCTGTATTTCGAGGTGGAACTGGTGGGTGCCGAAAAGCCCATGGAACCGGATGTGTTCCCCAAGAATGTAGAAGGTCTCAAGTGGCGTGAAGCAGGCAAGGGCTTGAAGATTTATGACGAAAAGGTGGGCTCCGGTAAGCCTACCGCAATCGGTTCCGTCCTGAAGACCCATTATACTGGCTGGCTCCTTTCTGGTCGTAAGTTCGGCAGTTCCAAGGATCTCGGCAAGCCCCTGCAGGTTGTACTTGGCGCAGGCAAGATGATCAAGGGTTGGGAAATTGGTCTGGATGGTATGCGTGAAGGTGGCGTCCGCTGGTTCAGGGTTTCCCCGAACATGGGCTATGGCGCAACAGCTTACTCCATGATTCCTTCCAACTCCACGCTGATCTTTAAGGTGGAACTGGTCTCTTCTGAAATTGATGAATCCTTGGCTGAATCCATGGACTTCTTCCCGGATACCACGACGCTCACTTTCGAAAATGGTCCCGAAGGCCTGCGTTATGCGGTAATCAAGCAGGGCGAAGAAGGGGCTGAACCTGCCCAGAAGGGTCAGAATGCCCACGTCCATTATACCGGCTGGCTTACCAACGGTTACAAGTTCGATAGCTCCCGTGATCGTGGCCAGGTGTTTAGCTTCCCCTTGGGTGGCGGTCGCGTGATTCGCGGTTGGGAACTGGGCGTGCAGGGCATGCTTCCCGGCGAAAGGCGCATCTTGATCGTGCCTCCTGGACTGGGCTATGGCAGCCGCGGAGCAGGTCCCATTCCTGGCGGTTCTACGCTGATCTTTGCCGTGGAATATCTGGGACAGGATTAATACCCTACAAATCCTATAGTTTTCAAGGGAAATGCTCTGTGGGGCGTTTCCTTTTTTTATTATTTGGGATGAGGTTATTTATGAGGATTTCTACAAAAGGTCGCTACGCTCTTCGAGTCATGATTGACTTGGCCAGGAATGGCCGCGAAAATTATGTGAAACTGCAGGAACTTTCTTCCCGACAGCAAATTTCCGAGAAGTACCTGGAAGGAATTTTGGGAACCTTGGTCCGTGGAAAACTTCTGGAAGGCGCCCGCGGAAAGGGTGGCGGGTATAAGCTGAAATGTAATCCTGCGGAATGTAGCGTCTGGGATATCCTTTCCAAGACCGAAACCTCGGTGGCCCCTGTGGCCTGCCTGGATGACGAGATAAATTCTTGCGACCGTGCGGATTTCTGCGTGACGCTTCCTGTGTGGAAGGAACTGGATTCCATGATCCGCGGCTATCTTGAAAGTGTAAAGCTGGACCAGTTTGTCAGGGGCGTCGAAGGAACCGATGGAAAGGTTCCCGATGACAAGGTCTGGAGTTGTGGGCTGTAACCAAAAAGCAAAGCCGCAAACAAATAAGACTAATAAATAAGCCTGCTCTTTTGAGGAGCAGGCTGTTCTATTTTAATCAAGATGCCTTGTTAGAAAAAGTATTCGGGGACTGTCTCTGTACGGTCTATTTCATTGCAGATTTCTCGCATTTCGGCGATCAGTTCCTCTCGGGAACTGAACTCGTTACGGGGATAGCTGCCTTGTGCGACAATGAGGTTACCATTGCAGTTTGATTCGTATTCAATTGCGTTGGGGTCTGCGCTCAGTTCGGTACAGGTTGTGCCGATGTGTTCCTGTGATACGGAATAGTCATAGTTTATAAGTATGGTTATGATTGCGGTATCACCGGCAAATTCCATATACTGGGAGGAGAATCCCATGGGGCCATATATGTCGATGCCGAAGGAGGAATCGGCCATCGAGGCTACGTTGCAACTGGGCTTGTTGTTTTGTGAAGAAGGGAATAGGGGACCTTTGTCGTTGTCGGCTGGATTCGTCGAGGAATTGCCGGAACTGTTTTGTTCGCTGCTCCCGGACTCATTTTTATCTTCGTTTTTGTCGCCGTCTTCTTCGTCATCTTCTGGGGTGGAGGCCTCGCTATACTCCTTGTAGAAAGATTCGCATTCCCCCTTGGCGTCAAGAATCAAATCTTCTAAGGAGTTTCTACCGGCGTCTTCTACAGCTTTAATTGTGATGTTACGTCCTGAACAGATGACTGTAGATTCACCGGGGTTTTCGTTGGCTTCCTGCTGGTTTTCGTTGCATATGTTGGCGATTTCCTCCATGGGAACCCAGCTGGAATATTCGGTGACGTATTCTATGTTTGCCTTGTCTCCGTTCAATGTGGTCGTGATGTTCGCTGTAAAGGCGTTCGATACGAAGAACGTCATGACCATGGAATTTTCGGAGGTCTGTTTGACGGAGCAGCCAATTTTTTCACCGGAACCGTTAGAACTTGAACTGCTATCTGATGAACAACCTGTGATGACCAACAGAGCCATGGCTGAAATGGGAAAAATTTTTTTTAGCATGTTGCTACCTCAAATTTTGTTTGGTGGAGCTATAGAGCATGGCGGATGCGGCATACCCTAATCGGTCAAATTCCTTGCAGTCGTTCAGGTATGAATTGACAATTTCGTCTTTGGTGGTGGTTGATACTGTTGCACTGTAGTAAATACGTACAAAGTCTTCGCCGCAGGTGACGTCGTAATCGTCTGTACTGCCGATTTCCATATTTTCTTCGCAAACGGAACTGATTGTGTCGGCTGGTGTGGCCGGATCGAATTGTATGGTTTGGATTAACTGAATTGTTTCATCGTCATACTTTATGGTAGTCGTGTTTTTTTGTATGCCAATGATGTTTGCTTCCATCTTGAAATCGGTATCGGTGTTTCTTGTGATGAAGCAGGAACTTTTGTTGGTGGGGAATTCTACAGGCTCGTTTGGTTCGATAACGGGATTATCCTTGTAGAACGTTTCGCAGCTTTTTTCAAGATTGGTCCGGATCAAGTTTACGGATGACGTTACTTCGTATTTGTACTCGTATGAAAGGTGTCGGCCGGAGCAGGTGAATGTGTCGTAATCTCCGGATTCCACAAACTCGTCGCAGTAATCCTGGAACTGGCTGTTGGTGGCGAGCGGTGTAATGTAAATGTCCTGCGTTATGAGTACTGCAGAGGGAGTGACGTCGTAAACGATGGAACTGTACACTGATCCCTGATAGACTTCGGTTATAGAAATTTTGGAATCACCGATTGTTTCGATTTTACATGAGTTTTGGGATAAGTCCGGTATGTAGTCGTTGCTGGAATCGTAAGTCGGCTGGCTAGCGGAGTTATCGGTCGTACAAGCCACAAGGCTTGCTGTAGCGAGGGAGATGCGGATAAAATGGGTGTAGAACATGAGTCGTTATAATTTGTCGTCGGGGATGATTCCGGTTTCCTGGATGTCGTTGCACATCGCAACAAGTTCGCTTTTTATAACGTAGATCGGATTCATTGGGTATTCCATCTTGAAACTTCCGGAAACGGTATTTCCTTCGCAGGTGACGATGGATCCGACTTCGTCATTAAGGGCGTCTTCCTTGGCTTCAGCACATTCCTGATCGATGAAACTCTGGGGCAGGTTTTCATTGAATACCGTGGTGGTGCTTTCTTCCAGGATGCCATCGATGTATGCCACGGAAATGGACATAGTGGCGGTGTCTGCGTCGGAGATAGTCATTTCAAATTCGGTGTCGGAATTCTTGCTGATTTTGCAAGTGGCCTTGCCTTTGCTGTTGTCGGAACCGTCGCCCTCAGGAAGCGGAGTATCGCCGGTGTCTTCTGTATTGAAGGATCCCTTTTGCTGAATCCGGTTGCATTCGGCGATTGCATCATCCTTTGATTGCTTGAAGTTGGAGTAGGGATCGGTTTCGATGTAGGAAAAGGTAATGATATTGTCTTCGCAGGAGACCTTGGCGTTGGAATCATAGATTTCTATAACTCTGTAGTCTTCGCAGAAATTGTCTATTTCGCTTTGGGAAACTTTTGATCCAAAGGTGAAAATATTCGTTGAGTAAATGGAATCGTTTGAGAAGCGGTCGGTCGTCTCGATGGTTACGGAATCGCGGGCCACAGCTTTGACATGAAATTCGTTTTCCACATCGTTTAAGACCATGCAGCCGACGGGACTATTGCTGACAATGGGATTGCCGTCATTATCGCTGGGTGTGGAAGGATCGGTGATGCCAGGATTGTTGTTTTCGTGGGTGGGGAAATCGTCGCCGTCGTTGTCATCTTCATCGAAGTCAAAGACCTTGTCTTTGTACATGTTTTCGAAGTTGGCGCATTCTTTTTTGCTGCTTTCGAGGAGCCTGTCTATGGTGATGCCTTCAGCGTCTTCTTCGCTTGTAATTTTAAGGGTTCTGTCTTTGCAGGTGACCGTGGCGTTGTCGTGTTCTTCCTCGGCTTCCCGCTTGTTTTCTTCACATTCTTTTTGGAAGACGGATTCGGGGACGCTTGAACTGTAGATGCTGTAAATTTCCTGGATGGCTTTGTCGCCGTCGATGGTTGTGGTGATGGTGCCTGAAGAAATTCCTGGAATGTTTAGGACCATTTCCACGGTGTTGCTAGAGGTCTTCTTGGCGGTACAGGAGACTACGGTATTGCCGGATGGGTTTTCGGGAGCGGTGCTGTTATCGTCGGAGCAGCCGCTCATGGCGAAAAAGGCGAATCCTACTGCGGAAAGCGCAGAAATTTTCTTGAACATGGTGTTGGCCTCCTAAAATACAGGTTGAAATATAAGTTTTGTGCTGAAAAAATGTTATTTGAGCCCCCGTTATCTGTTGTTATTATAAAAATTGCAGCTTTGTTATAGGAATTTTCTATAGAAAAGCGGATTTTATGAAAAAAGTTGGTAATTTTCCTACTAAAACTATTGGAATTGTAGGAAAAAGGTTTTACATTATAGCCGTTGGTTTGAAAGACCTACAAAAATGGTAGGAAACAGGTCGAAAAATTTTGTACGGAGAAATAAAAATGGATTTTAAAACTTACCTGAGAAATGACCGGTGATGTCGAGCCGGATTCCGAATGCGAGGCTAACGCATTAAACCAAAGCCCGAGCGAAACGCTCACAAAAACACAAAATGCTAGATCCTCGATCAGGTCGAGGATGACGCAAGAGAGAAACGCAAAAAGAGGTGACTTCGCAAAACCTCATACCTCAAAGCGAAGCGACCTCAAAACCTCACACCTCATAAGGAATTAAAACATGTCTCAGAATCTTCATTTTGAAACTCTTCAGCTTCACGTTGGCCAGGAATCCGCAGACCCCGCAACCGATTCTCGCGCAGTTCCTATTTACGCAACCACCTCTTACGTTTTCCACAACTCCCAGCATGCCGCTGACCGTTTCGGCCTCCGCGATGCCGGTAACATTTATGGCCGCTTGACCAACTCCACCCAGGGCGTTTTTGAACAGCGCATTGCTGCCCTGGAAGGTGGTTCCGCTGCCCTCGCCGTTGCATCTGGCGCCGCTGCCATTACTTATGCCATTGAAGCTCTCGCTCAGGCTGGCGATCACGTGGTTGCCCAGAAGACCATTTACGGTGGCTCCTACAACTTGCTGAAGCACACCTTGGCACCTTTCGGCGTAAGCACTTCTTTCGTTGACACTCACAACCTGGCTGAAGTTGAAGCTGCCATCAAGGAAAACACTAAGATCCTTTACCTGGAAACTCTCGGCAACCCCAACTCTGACGTTTCCGATATCGACGCTCTTATCGAACTTGGCCACAAGCACGGCCTCGCTGTTATCGTTGACAACACCTTCGGTACTCCGTTCCTGTTCCGCCCCATTGAACACGGTGCAGACGTAGTTGTTCATTCCGCTACCAAGTTCATCGGCGGTCATGGTACAACTCTCGGCGGTATCATCATTGAATCTGGCAAGACCAACTGGAAGTCCGGCAAGTTCCCCACCATCGCAAATCCCAACGTGAGCTACCACGGCGTAAGCTTCGCCGACGCAGTTCCGGGTGCCGCATTCGTGACCTACATCCGCGCAATCCTCCTCCGCGACCAGGGCGCTGCAATTTCCCCGTTTGCTGCATGGGCTCTCATCCAGGGTACTGAAACTTTGTCCCTGCGTATCGAACGCCACGTTGAAAACACCAAGAAGGTTGTGGAATTCCTTTCCAAGCACCCCAAGGTTGCTTCCGTTAGCCACCCGAGCCTGCCGTCTCATCCGGACCACGAAAACTTCAAGAAGTATTTCCCCAAGGGTGGCGCCTCCATCTTTACTTTCGAAATCAAGGGCGGTCAGGCCGAAGCCTGGAAGTTCATTGATAGCCTGAAGATCTTCAGCCTATTGGCAAACGTTGCCGACGTGAAGAGCTTGGTGATTCATCCTTATACAACCACTCATTCCGAACTGAACGAAGAAGAATTCAAGGAACAGAATATCACTCCGTCCACCATCCGCCTCTCCATCGGTACCGAACACATCGATGACATCATCGCGGATTTGGAACAGGCATTGGCCGCTGTTTAATAACGGGTGTGAGGTCGCTTCGCTTTGAGGTGTCAGGTCGGTGCTTACGCACCTAGAGGCATTGTTAGCAATTAGAATGTAATTGGCATACCTCAAAGTGAGCGAAGCGAACGACCTCAAACCTGAAAGGCGCGAAGCGCCGCCCTCAAAACTTTTTTTGGAGAAAAAACATGTCTAAAATTTATACTTCTGCAGATCAGCTGATTGGTCACACCCCCCTCCTGGAACTCACTCACATCGAAGCCGCAAACAACTTGGGTGCGAAGGTTCTGGCAAAGCTTGAATATTTTAACCCCGCAGGTTCCGTGAAGGACCGTATCGCCAAGGGCATTCTGGATGACGCTGAAAAGTCCGGCAAGCTGAAGCCCGGTGCAGTGATTATCGAACCGACCTCCGGTAACACTGGCATTGGCCTTGCTTCCGTTGCTGCAGCCCGCGGCTACCGCATCATCATCGTGATGCCCGAAACCATGAGCGTTGAACGCCGCCAGATTATCAAGGCCTACGGTGCAGAACTTGTTCTTACCGAAGGCGCCAAGGGCATGAAGGGCGCTATCGCCCGTGCCAACGAACTTGCTGCTGAAATTCCCAACAGCTTTATTCCTGGCCAGTTCGTGAATCCCGCAAACCCGGCTACTCACCGCGCCACTACCGGCCCGGAAATCTGGGAAGACACCGACGGTAAGGTGGATATCTTTGTTGCCGGTGTGGGTACCGGTGGTACTGTCACGGGCGTTGGCGAATATCTGAAGTCCCAGAACCCCAACGTGAAGGTTGTTGCTGTGGAACCCGCTTCCTCTCCGGTACTTTCCAAGGGTGTTGCTGGCGCTCACAAGATCCAGGGCATTGGCGCAGGTTTCGTTCCTGACACCTTGAACACCAAGGTCTACGACGAAATCATCGCAGTAGAAAACGAAGCCGCATTCGAAGCTGGTCGCGAAATCGGCCACAAGGAAGGCGTGCTGGTGGGCATTTCTTCTGGTGCCGCTCTCTGGGCCGCCAAGGAACTGGCAAAGCGCCCGGAAAACAAGGGCAAGACCATTGTGGCCCTGCTCCCGGATACCGGCGACCGTTACCTTTCTACCGCACTGTTCGCTGAATAAGTTTGCCGAATTAAATCGCGAAAAATTTTTGAAAATTAAAAAGTGTTGCGGGGCTGCGTGGTCTCATTTGCTGCCCAGTGAACCTTGCCCAATGCACTTTATAAAAATTTCAGAGTGAGAAGACGTCAGAAAGCTCAATAAACTTTCTGGCGTTTTTATTGAATGTTTGTAATTAAGAATCTGTATTTTAGGTGTGAATATGGAATCCTCTAAGAAACGTGTGGCCGTAGGCCTTTCCGGTGGTGTTGACTCTGCTCTTTCTGCTTATCTTCTGAAAAAACAAGGCTACGAAGTCATTGGCGTAACCATGGCCACGTGGGATGGCTCTATCAAGAACATGCCCCATGTGGAAGGTCGTGAAGGTTGCTTTGGTCCTGGTGAAGATGAAAATATCGCCCAGGCGAAGACTGTGGCAGAACGCCTTGGCATACCGCATTATACTGTTTCTGTGACTGAAGAATACAAACGTCAGGTTTTGGATTATTTCCGTGCGGAGTACCGTGCTGGTCGTACCCCCAATCCTTGCGTCCGCTGCAATCAGAATATTAAATTTGGCGCCTTGCATTCAGCTACCCGCCGCATGGGTGTGGAATTCGATTATTTCGCTACCGGTCACTATGCCCGCATAGAATTCAAGAATCCCAAGGAACCTTTCCTTTATGCTGCCTTGGACGATTCCAAGGATCAGACCTACTTCCTTTCCCGTTTGACAGCAGAACAGCTGTCCACCGTGATCTTCCCTTTGGGTGGAATGAAGAAGACCGACGTGAAGGCTTTGGCTGCAGAAATCGGCTGGGTGGATTTTGCCACCAAGAAAGAAAGCCAGGATTTTTTGGAATGCGGTGACTACACAGTTCTCTTTGATGAATCCGACAACAAGCCTGGTGACTTTGTGGACATGAACGGTAAGGTTCTTGGCCAACACAAGGGTATCATTCATTATACCATCGGTCAGCGCAAGGGCTTGAATATTGGTGGTCTTCCTGAACCTTACTTTGTTGTAAGTATTGACGTAAAAAAGAACCAGGTGGTTCTTGGTCCCCGTAGCGTTATGAGCTGTGTGGATGTGAATGCCGAAGAATTGAACCTGATGGTGGACGAGGATTCCCCGTTATTACAGCAACCCTTGACTGCGCACATTCGCTTGGGACATAAGGGCGTAACTGCTCACATTACCGCTTTGGATGTGGCTGGCGGTAAAATCAGCGTTCATTTTGACGAGCCGCAGTTCGCTTCTGCTCCCGGACAGATTCTGGTGCTGTACGCCGGTCAGGGAATTGTAGCTTCGGGAATTATCACAAAGTAGAATCAATAAATTTTTTGCGTTAATTCTTGAATTCGTAGCCCGCGGTGGTTATAACTTTCTTAATAGTTTCGACAGGAACCTTTTCGGAAAAGGTGACTTCTACGGAGTTTGTCTTGTGATTGGCCTTGGCGGAGTCTACGCCGGGGATTGCTTCCAGTGCCTTTTTTACGGCGGCTTCGCAATGGCTGCACATCATGCCTTCGACGGTGAATGTTTTGGTCATGGGAGTGTCCTCTGGTTTTGATGCTTCGGGGAGCACGTTGGTTTCGGGGTTGTCTGCGGTTTCTAGTTCTGCAGAAGGTTCGTCGTTGACTTTGATAATTTTTCCTGAAATGGATTTCTTCAGCTTTTTGTCCCTATGGGAACTGCCGATGTTTGCAAAATTCAAACGCAATGCATTTGTGACTACGCAGAAGCTAGAAAGGCTCATGGCGAGGGCTGCAAATGTTGCGTTCAGGCTCCATCCGAAAAGCTTGTAGTAGCAACCTGCTGCCAAAGGGATTCCGATGACGTTGTAGATGAATGCCCAGAAGAGGTTCTCGTGAATGTTCCTGATGGAAGCACGGCTCAGGCGGATGGCTGCGGGAACGTCCAGAAGATTGCTCTTGACGAGAACTACGTCGGCGGCGTCAATGGCCACGTCGGCCCCCGCCCCGATGGCCATACCTACGTCTGCCCGGGTCAGGGCCGGGGCATCGTTGATGCCGTCACCAACCATGGTGACGTGGCCATGTTCCTGCAACTTCTGGATGATGGCTTCCTTTCCATCGGGAAGAACCCCTGCGACAACTTCGTCTACGCCTGCTTCCTTTGCGATGGCGCTTGCCGTACGTTCGTTATCGCCGGTGAGCATCACCACGTGAATGCCCATGCTTTTCAGTTCTGCAATGGCCTGCTTGCTATCGTCCTTCAAGGTGTCTGCTACAGCGATTATTCCCAGCAGAGAATTGCCCTTGGCGAACAGCAGGGGAGTCTTGCCGGATTCTGCCAGCTTGTGGGTCGCGGCAGTCATGGCGCTTGACACACTCACTTTGCTTGCGATGAACATTAAGTTACCTGCAAAAACTTGCTGACCGTTTACCGTTCCCTGCAGACCATTTCCGGGCAACGCCTCAAAGTTCTCAACAAGGTTTGTGCTGGAAGTCGTGTCGGAGGCTGCGCCGCTCGATTCGCCGCTTTCATAGTTCAAAATCGCCTTTGCCAACGGGTGTTCGCTCTTGCTTTCAATGCACTTGGCGATGTCCATTAAATCGACTGCGGAAACGCCCTGCATCGTTATCACATCGGTTACCTTGGGCTCACCTTTAGTAATGGTGCCTGTTTTGTCCAATGCAATAATTTGAGTCCTGCCTGTATTTTCAAGTGCGGCAGAAGTCTTGAAAAGAATGCCGTGTTTTGCGCCCACACCGTTGCCTACCATAATGGCCACTGGGGTGGCAAGGCCCAAGGCGCAGGGACAACTAATGACAAGCACCGCAATGGCCCGGGCTAGAGAAAAACCAATTTCTGCACCAACGAAAAACCATACTACAAAAGTGACGATGGCAATTCCAATGACCGCCGGAACAAAAATTCCTGCAACACGGTCTGCGATTTTTGAAATGGGAGCCTTTGTGGCGGCAGCGTCGCTGACCAGCTGAATAATTTGGGAAAGGGTCGTATCCTTCCCGACGCGGATGGCGCGGCACTTCAAATAACCAGACTGGTTTAATGTGGCAGAAGTAACGGTGTCGCTGATGTTCTTGTCGATAGGCAGGCTTTCGCCGGTTAATGCGGATTCGTTAACGGCAGAAGTTCCTTCCAAGACAACGCCATCCACGGGAATATTTTCGCCGGGCTTCACGATGAAAATGGATCCCACCTGAACTTTTTCGATGGGGACGATTTTTTCAACTCCGTCTTCTTCAATCGTTGCCTGCTGCGGGGCCAGTTTCATTAGGCTCTTCAAGGCGTTGGTAGTCTTACCTTTTGAAATTGCCTCTAGCAACTTGCCTACGGTAATGAGGGTGACGATGGTTGCGGCACCTTCAAAGTAGTAGTTGTCCATCCAGGTTTCTGCAGCGGAAACCCCGCCGACGACTTGGGCGCGGGTCATGGCGAAAATAACGGCTATACTGTAAAGGTATGAGGCTCCTGCACCGAGTGCCACCAGGGAGTCCATGTTGGGCGCGCGGTGAAGCAATCCCCTGAAACCATTGATGAAAAATTTCTGGTTTATGACAAGGATGATTCCTGCTAAAATCAGTTGCACCAAACCCATGGCTACGTGATTCTTGTCGGGAAACATGAACCAATCGGGCAGGGGCCAGCCAAACATCATGTGGCCCATGCTAAAGTAAAGCAACGGCAGTAAGAAAATGAGGGAGGCAATCAGGCGACGTTTCAAAATGTTGATTTCTGCGGTGGCTACACTTTCCAGGGCGTCGGCGGTTCCGGCTGCGTTCCCTGTATCGTTCGCAATCCCTGTGGCGTTCTCGCTCGATGGCTCGCCTGCGCTTTTTTGCACGTTTGCCTTGTAACCTGCTTTTTCTACGGCGCGGATAATGGCTGCGGAGTCGGCGGTACCTTCCACGTTCATGGAATTCGTCAATAGACTGACGGCGCAATTTTCTACGCCCTCTACGCTGTTCGCTGCCTTTTCGACACGGGCCACGCAGGCGGCGCAACTCATTCCTGTAACATTGAATTTCTGCATTGCTTGACCTGCCTATTTCATCATTTTCTGAAGCGTGTTCAACAGGTCGTCGATGACCTCGTCCTTGCCAGCTCGGATATCATTTGCAACGCAGGTCTTGATATGGTTTGCTAGCAAAGTCTTGCTAAATGCGTTTAACGCAGCGTTGACGGCGGACACCTGTACCAGAACGTCGGTGCAGTAGGCGTCATTTTCAATCATGTTTCGAATGCCCTTGACCTGCCCCTCAATGCGGTTCAGACGGGTCATGAGGCTCTTGATTTCGGAATTTTCTCGTTCCTTTTTCTTGCAGGAACAGCAACATTTTTCTTTTTTCATACTGTAAATATACATACCCCTAGGGGGTATGTACCAATCATTTTATCTATGAGTGTGCTTTCCCGGTGTGAAATTGTAGTGCTTAGTGCAAATATTCATCTTTCGTGATTTATCAATCATAAAAATTGATTGTATTAAAAAAACATATAATTTTCAGAAATATAAAGTATTAGTCAAAAAAACTTTGGGATTCTACATTGTGGCCCGAACAAAAAAAACATAGGAGTTCACAATGATGAAAATTCTTCCCTTCTTGGCAATTACCGCAACCTTCGTCCTTACCGCCTGCGAAGACTTCCATAAATGCAAATTCAGCGATGATCAAACATCCTTGAAATGTAGCGAGAATGTCTATAAAGTCGTGAATGCGAATGGGAAAAAGTGGTTTGCACAGAATGCCAATTTCTACACGGATTTCAGCTACTGCTATGGCGATGATTTCAAGATGTGTTTTGACTATGGTCGCCTTTATACTTGGGCTGCCGCAAAGAAGGCTTGTCCTCTTGGCTGGCATGTTCCTACAAAAGCTGAGTATGAATCTCTGATTGCGTCCGGTGAATTTGCAAAGCTGAATGTGGTTAATGCAGGCTTCCGTTACCATGAAGACAACTATGTGGATCGCGACAAGTCGGCTCGCATTTGGATTGATGACGAGTACGATGCGGTTCGCGCCTATATGCTGAACATCAGTGATAACGGCATCATTACCGTGGAACACTTCAACAAGGATATTGCTGCGTCTGTCCGCTGCATCGAAGACTAGTTTTTGTTGAGGGCATTTCCATGGGAATTGATATTGACATCACTAGCGTTTCCTCTGGAAATGCAACCGTTCTTATAGGCGCCTGTTTTGCAATCGTACTTTTCCTGATTATTTATGAAGCATTTTTCACGAAGAAAGGGATGGGGACGAGCGCCTCGCCGCTTTCTGAAATTCTTGAACAACAGGAGAATCAGGAATTCATTGTTTGCAAAATGATTGCGGAGTTTGCGGCGACGCTGGCTGCTTGCGGTGCGACCAGTATGCAGGTTTTGTCCAGCGTGGCGTACCTTTCGACCCACTTTGGAATTCATGCCGAAGTGACTGGCTTGCCGCAGCATATTCTCCTTTGCGCTGTAGATGATAAACGACAGAAAACTTATACCATCAACCAAAAGATCAAAGAGAATCCCCTTGACTTTGACAGGATTATTATGCTGAATCATCTTGCCAAGGAAACGGTGGCTGAAAATTATTCTCCCGAAATTTTCTATGAAAAATTCCAGAAGATTCTTGCGGTAAAAAGGCTGCACCCAAATCTTGTTCTTGTGCTGGCGAGCCTTGCCAACGCTTCGTTCTGCAGGTTGTTCAACGGGGACTTTATTTCCATGGCCATTGTGGCTACGGCGACTGCCTGCGGATTTTACTTGCGAAGAACTTTGTGCTCACGGTTCAAGCTGGATTTTAGAATGGGTACGATTTTGGCGGCTGTTGTTTCGACTGTCATTGGCACTAGCGGCTATGTCTTTCAGATTGGAGAAACGCCCAATGTGGCACTTGCTACAAGTATCCTTTACCTGGTTCCGGGAATCCCGTATATTAACTCGCTTAGCAATTTGCTGAATGGAATGTTCCTTGGATGTATTAGCCAGTTTTTTAAGGGGGCCATTCTAACTATCTGCCTATCGCTGGGTTTTTGCATAGGTCTTGTTCTCACCAACCTTCATTTCTTCTAATATGTTACTGACATTACTTCAAGACGGATTTTTCGCTTCCATTGCAGCCGTCGGATTTGGAAGCATCAGCAATGTGCCTAAACGGATTTTCGCAGGTTGCGGCCTTGTGGCGGCCATTGGCCACGTCACCCGATTTGTGTTGATGAACCTTTGCGGCTTTCACATTATATGGGCGAGTCTCGTAGCGGGTTTCTCCATCGGGATGTTTGCAGTCCTTTTGCGAAAAGTCTGGAAGTGTCCCTGCGAATCCTTGGCATTCCCGGCGCTACTTCCCATGATTCCCGGTATGTACGCCTATCGCTCCGTGCAGTCCCTGATTCTTTGTTTCAAGACTCCGAGCGACGGTTTGTTTGACCATTACATACACATATTCTTCTACAACTTTATGGTATGCTTCTTGGCGATTTTGCTGATGGTCTTTGGCGTTACTTTCGTCATACACCTGCAAAAGAAAAGATCCTTTGAAATCAAGTGGAATCGATTCTTTCATAAAGGCGTATAGCAAAAACCTATCGCAAACTCTAAAAATTAAGTATTGGACAAAGCGATAGATTCCATCTATATTTGGCGGCATCTAAGAAACAACTCTTAGTTGAATACTGTCTTTGATGACAGCGTGGCGGCGAAGGTTTGCGCCTAGTACTCTCCTTTAGCCCTGCGACAACATGAAAAGGAAAAATACGATGCCAAATACGCACCATTTTGATGTGGTGGGCAGTTTTCTACGCCCCGCAAATTTGTGAAGTCTCTTGAAAGTGACGGTCATGAAGCCAAGCAGACCATTCCTGCTCCTGCTCAACTTTTCCAGCAGCTTATCGTTCCCCAGAACATCGAAACGACCCGCAAGTTCTACGCCACAAACGATGAACTGATTGAAGATATTGCCTACGCCTACCGCGGCGTAATCCGTCAACTTTATGACGCTGGCTGCAGAACTATCCAGTTCGATGACTGCACCTGGGGCGCTATCGTTGGCGATGCTGCCGCACAGCGCTACAAGTCCCTGGGCCTGAGCCTTGACGTGGTGAAAAATCAGCTGCTTCATGTGAACAACCTGGCCATCGAAGGCAAACCTGCGGACCTGCAGATCAATACCCACATTTGTCGCGGCAACTATCACTCCACCTATTTCACCAGCGGCCCCTATGATTCCGTGGCGGACTACGTTTTCGCCCGCGAAAATGTGAACACGCTTTATCTGGAATACGATGACGAACGCTCCGGCGGATTTGAGCCCTTGTCAAAGGTAAGCGCCGACAAGGTTGTTGTTCTTGGCCTGATTACTTCCAAGTCCCCCAAGCTGGAAGACAAGGCGACAGTTATCGCCCGCATTAAGGAAGCGGCCAAGTACATTCCTTTGGAACGCCTGAAGCTGAGCCCTCAATGTGGCTTTGCCTCCTGCGATGTGGGCAACAAGCTAACCGCATTTTCCGTGCTGAGTGCAATCGCAAAGGAACAACTTTTAGAAAGCGTGAAATGAATGCGTTAGGCCCCGCCGCCCGCATGGGGTCGGACTCGCGCGGCGCTTGCCTTGTGCAGTCGCAGGTCGCGCGAGGCTGAACGAACGACTCGCATCGCGAGTCGATAGCGCAAGAGGGCCGGCCCGCCAGGGCAACGCCCAAAACATAGCCCCCTGTCGCCTATAGTTTGCAAAGTGAAATTTTTTCGCGCCCCGCCTTGACACCGCCCAAACTTTTGTATAAATTTAGTAGTGAACAAAAGAACACTGATTAAACTGTCGCTTTTTCAAGCCTGTAGCGACTGGAGGAAAAATGGATAAAGCAGTTTCTGCCAATAATGGCGAAAAGAACGAAATCATTGTATATCAGCCGGAGGGCGGCGAATTTCACATTGAAGTTCGCGTAGAGAATGAAACCGTTTGGCTTACGCAGGCTCAGATGGCAGAATTATTTGATGTTCAGCGTCAAGCGATTACGAAACATATCAAGAATATTTTTGAGAGTCATGAACTAGAGGAAAAGTCAACTAGTTCCATTTTGGAACTAGTTCAGAAGGAGGGCAATAGAAATGTCCTCAGAAAAGTTGCTTTATACAATCTTGACATGATTATTTCCGTAGGTTTTAGAGTTAATACCTTAAAAGGTATAGAATTTCGTCGCTGGGCAAACCAGGTTCTCAAGGAATATTTGCTTAAAGGCGGCTCCGTAAATCAGCGGTTGATTTCACATGAAAACAAGCTGGAAAATCATGATTCCAGGCTTTTGTCCCTCGAAAAGCAAGTCGATTTCTTTGTCAAGGCGAACTTGCCGCCGAGCGAGGGAATCTTAAACGCAAAATCCTGGTGGAGCGGGTATGAATTTGCGGCGCAGTTGGTGCGTTCCGCAAAAGAAGAAATCGTCATTATCGATCCGTATGCCGATGATGTTACTCTTTCTTTAGTTGCAAAGAAGGCCGAAGGTGTTACTCTTTCTTTAGTTGCAAAGAAGGCCGAAGGTGTTAAAGTTTTCGTGTATTCGGCTCGCATTAATAGAACCATGAACGATGAAGCGGCCAGGCTGAATCGGCAGTTCCCGACCGTTGAACTTCGCAACATGCGTGATGTCCACGATAGGTTCATCATTGTCGATAATACAATTTACCATGTAGGCGCAAGCATCCGCGATTTAGGCAGCAAGCTAACCGCATTTTCTGTACTGAGTGCAATCTCAAGGGAACAACTTTTAGAAAGCGTGAAATGAATAACCGTCGCTTTTTTATTCACGTTTCAAACAGGCTCTGTACAAAAAAACGCACTATAATTACCGCATAAAAAGTTACAAAATGGTAGAATTTTATAAATTTTCATATATAAAATCTGTGTTTTTGGTAGAAATTCATTTGTTTTGGGTAGTGAATTAAAACTAGTCTTTTGGTAAATTCATAACTATGAAAACTGCATTCTTTAAAACATTCGTAAAATCCATGGGCGCGGCGGTCACAATTTCTGCCGCATTCGCCACCACCACAAACGCACAGATTATGAAAAACGTTCTTACCGTTCAGCAGCAGGACATGGCTATTATCGCCTGCCTGGAAGCCAAGGGCGACTTGGCAAAACTTAGCAAGGCCATCGACAAGGGCCTGGACGACGGCCTCACCGTAAGCCAGGTGAAGGAAGCCCTTTCCCAGCTTTATGCCTACACCGGTTTCCCGCGCTCCCTGAACGCCCTCGGAACTTTGCAGAAGGTTCTGGATGAACGCAAGGCCGCCGGCAAGAAGACCGCCGAAGGCAAGGACGCTTCTCCCCTGCCCAAGAATTACAACTCCCTGAAGGCCGGTACCGAAGTTCAGACGAAGTTGTTCGGCAAGGTGAACAATACTTTCGCTCCTGCAACGGATTACTACCTGAAGGCTCATTTGTTCGGCGACATTTTCGCCCGCGACAACTTGACTATGCCGGAACGCGAACTGGTGACAGTTGCTGCCCTCAGCGGCATGGACGGCGTTCACCCCCAGCTGGCTGCGCACAAGGCTGGAGCAAAAAAGGCAGGCCTTACGGATCAGCAGGTGGAAAGCATTACCATGACTTTGCAGGATGCCAAGTTGATTCCTGGCATGTACGGCGGAGATTCCCCGTGGCCCCGCGGCGTACCTAACGTAAATTACGCAAAGTACTTTATCGGCAACAGCTATGTAGCTCCCATGAGCGCCGAAAATGGCGGCCCCACCAACGTGACTTTTGAACCGGGCTGCCGCAACAACTGGCACGTGCATCACAACCAGGTGCAGGTCCTGATTGCTGTTTCTGGCCGCGGCTGGTATGTGGAAGAAGGCAAGGAACCTCTTGAAATGACGCCGGGTACTGTGGTGGCCATTCCCGAAGGCAAAAAACATTGGCACGGTGCTGCCAAGGATTCCTGGTTCCAGCACTTGACTTACCACACCCACGTTGGCGAAAACGCCAGCAACGAATGGTTGGAACCTGTAGTTGACGAAGTGTACAACAAGCTTCCGTAATTGAGGGTGGCATGAAAAAATTGCTGTTCTTGTTGAGTGCGATGGTGGTGTTCTTTCTGAACGCCTGCGGCGACGACTCCAGCTCTAACGCAAAGAATGATGTTGCAGGTTCAAGTGAGAACTTCGTGGAATCTTCTGCAACAGAAAGCGCAGAAAGCAGTTCCAGCGAAGTTGAAAACATTGCAAGTTCATCTAGCGAGAGCGTCGCGGATTCTACAGAAGCAGACGTACCTGCCGTTGACTCTGCAGCCTCTGAAAAAATGCTTGTCGCTTATTACTCCTTCACCGGGAACAGCAAGGCTATCGTAGAAACCTTGACAGGAATGATTTCTGCCGACGTAGTGGAAATTTCTCCTGTGGAAAAGGCAGATTTCGCAGCCAACAATTACGCCATCGGCGATGCCCTTATTGATACCATCAACAAGAATCCCGATGCAGAAAGCAGCTACCCCGCTATCACCGTCAGCACCGAAGTAAGCCTCGCAAATTACAGCGAGGTGATCGTCGTTGCGCCTCTTTGGTGGAGTCAAATGGCCGCCCCCATGCAGACCTATCTTTTCAAGAACAGCAAGGAACTTGCAAATAAAAAAGTGGGACTCATTGTTAGCAGCCATTCCAGCGGAATCAGCGGCGTAGAAGCCGACGCCAAACGTTTGCTTCCTGGCAATAACTTCACCGCAAGCCTTTCTATAAAGGCTGCTGATTTCTCTAGCCGCGAAACCAAAATCGCCGACTGGTTGAAAAAGGAATTTTGAGAATATGAAAAAACTTCTAATTTTCTTCGTACTTCTTCTAGCTTCAGGAATGGCTATGGCAAAGACTAGTCAAGTGAAAAAACAGCCCTTTGAAAGCGACCGCATCGTTCGCCTGTCCTACATCGAGATTCACCCGGAATATCACGACCAGTACATGGCCATGGCTCTTGAAGTCGGCGCCACCAGCATGCGTACGGAACCGGGCGTTATCTGCATGTACCCCATGGGTCTCAAGCGCGACAAGAACGCTCTCTACATTCTTGAAATCTACGCTAGCCAGGATGCCTACAAAAAGCACATCGCTTCGGAACATTTCCAGAAGTACAAGCAAGGCACCCTCCACATGGTCAAGCACCTTGACTTGATTGACACGGATCCGCTGAACCCGCTAATGTCCATCAGCTCTGAGATTGCGGACAAGTAGAAAAAAAATGAGAGAGATAAGAAGGGGCGCGAAAGCGTTCCTTTTTTTTATACGCCCACTGCATTTTCCTATTTCGAAGTCTCTTTTTCGGAAATTTTCACTCTCCCCTTGTAAATATACCAATCGGTATACTATATTTGCAATATACCGAACGGTATATGTAATTTTTAGGGAGGTTCCCATGAGGCCGAATCACATTTATCACGTTTTCCCGCTGGGAGCATTACGTAATGTCGCCGATGGCGTCATTTCCAACGCAAGCACGAATCACGTGCCCTACCGAAACATCCGCGTGCTCACTAGCCTTATTCCTCACTTGCAAAGCTTGCGGGCTGATTCCATCTTGCTGGGTCCCGTTTTTAAAAGCGAGACCCACGGTTACGACGTGACGGATATGTACCAGCTGGACCCCCGCCTAGGAAATAACGAAGACTTGAAGCAGATGGTTCGCGATTTCCACGACGCAGGCTTCCATGTATTTTTTGACGCCGTGTGGAACCATTCCTCCAGACATCATTTCGCCTACAGGGACCTTCGGGAAAAGGGGCAGAATTCCCCTTATGCGGGCTGGTATCGCAATCCGCGATTCAATACGCCCAACCTTTGCGGAGACTCCTTTACAGTGGATTGCTGGGCCGGCTTTCAGGAACTGCCAGCGTTCAACCTGCGGAATCCCGAAGTGGAGCGAGAACTGATTCATTGTGCAGAATACTGGATGGATGAATTTGGCATTGACGGAATCCGTATTGACGCCGCGGAGGATATGGATTTAGATTTTCTGCGACATCTTGCAACCGCCTGCCACCAAAAGCGTGCGGATTTCTGGATGATGGGAGAAGTGGTTTTCGGAGATCCCAGGCGTTGGCTTGAAGCGGGCCTAAACTCCGTGACCAACTATCAGACCTATAAATCCTGCTGGAGTTCCCTGAATGACGGGAACATGTTTGAACTGGCCTACAACTTGAATCAATTTTTTGATGACAAGAGCGGAACCTGCAAGGGCGCGAGACTCCAGCTTTTTAACGAGAATCATGACACCAACCGCATTTACAGCCAGCTGAAAAATAAGCAGGACAATTTCGTTCAGCATCTGCTGTTCTATACCATGCCGGGAGTGCCCACTATTTATTACGGCGAGGAATTTGGTTTGGAAGCAATTAAGGGCGGTTGCGACGACTGGAATTTGCGTCCCTCTATGCACATCGAGCAGGGCCGCATTCGTTTCGATAATTACCCAAAGTCTGCGGCCGTTCTACCTGCAAACTCTACGGACAAAGAAAATCTACTTTCCGAAATCCGTCACCTGGCAGGCATCCGCTTGGATTGCGACGCCTTGCGCGATGGCGGCTATCAACAGGAATTCGTTCACTCCCAACAATTGGCCTTCTGGCGAACACACCAAAATGGTGATGCCCTTGTTCTTATAAATCTCCAGGACGCACCCGTTCAATTTGAAATTGACTTGCGCAGACATTTTACGCGCACACCTAAAATGAATTCCTTGAAAAATCTGCGAGACCTTCTTTCCAACGATTTCATCAAAATCAGCAACGGCAAAATTACCGTCATAATTCCGCCCAAGTGGGGCCGCATCCTTGTACCTAGCGGTACATAAAAAGTATATTTGAATCATGACCACAAAAGAAGTTTTATTACAGCAGGCTCTGATCCTTTTCCGCAAGGAAGGCTACGATGCTACCGGCGTGCAAAAAATCGCCGACGCCGCAGGTGTAGGCAAGCCCACGCTGTACCATTACTTCGGAAACAAGCGGGGCCTTCTGAACGCCCTCCTCAGTACCCATCTGGAAATTTTCTGGAAGGATTTCGAGACCGCCGCCGATTACAATCACGATGTGGTCAAGACCTTGGAATCCGTTGCCCGCGTCTATTTTGAATTCGCCAAGAAGGACCCGGAATTTTACGCCTGGTTCTTGTGCATGAGCAACACCCCTACCGAAGGTGACATCCACGACGAAGTCCTCCCCCTCTGTGAAAAACAGTGGACTGCGCTCTCAGAACTTTTCCTTGCCGCAAGCAAAGATCACGGCAACATGAAGGGTCGCCATCAGCGTTACGCCTACACATTCCTCGGCATCATCAACGCCAGCATCCAGGCCTATTTCAGCGGCCTTATAAAACTAAATGACAGGGACGTTTACGACACCTGTCATCAGTTTATGCACGGAATTTTCTCGTAGTTCTAAAATTCAACCTTGATTTCCGTTCCCACGCCAACAATAGATTTCATCTCTATTTTTGCGTGATGAACTTCGGCCACATGCTTTACGATGGCAAGGCCGAGGCCCGTTCCGCCAGTTTCGCGGGAGTGGCTTTTGTCCACACGGAAGAAACGTTCAAAAACACGGTTCTTGCATTCTTCAGGAATGCCTATACCATTGTCCATAACAGAAACGGAATTCTTGGAAACGATCACATCCACCTTGCCGTTTTCATTGGTGTAACGGATGGCATTATCCACCAGATTGTAGATCAATTCAAAAATCAAGTTTCCATTGCCTTTAATTTCTGAATCTGCGTCGCCTTGCAACGAAAGCATGATATTCTTTTTATTGGCATTAAGCGCAAGGACACTAATGCAGTTATCGGCCACACTCCACAAATCCACAGATTCATTGAGATTGATTGTACGTTCACCAGGCTTATCCAATTTGGAAAGGGTCATGATGTCGTTGGTGATGGAAAGCATGCGTTTTGCTTCGCTATGAATTTTACCCGCAAAACGAACAGTATCTTCCGGCTTGGCGATTCCGGTTTCCAGCATTTCCGCATAGCCCGAAATTGTCGTAAGCGGAGTTTTTAATTCATGAGCAGCATTGGCAGTAAACTCATCTTTTAGACGGGCTGTTTTCTGCTCCTCATCGTGAAGCTTTTCAATGGTAATGGCTAGCTCGCGATTTTTATTCCGAATGGTCTTTACAAAAGGAGCGATTTCTTTATACAAGCAATCATCATCAAGAATTTCCGCATCATCCAATTTTTCAGAAAGTTTCTTAATAGGCCGCACGAAGGCTCTGCTGAGTCCCACCGTGATGAGTATAGAAACAACAATGATAACGCCAATCAGTCCAAGTAAATAAGGAGTGGTCCTGGAAATCGCCCGCTGGATATTAGCCTGACGCATACCAAGGCGCAATATATTTCCATCAGAAAGTTTCAAGGCATAATAATAGATGTTCGCATCCAAAGTCACCGAATGACGCATTCCCTTTCCGGAGCCAGTTTCAAACGCGGAAATCACCTCGGGTCGACGCAGATGATTTTCCATCTTACTGGATTCCCGATCACTTTCAAATAGAACATTCCCTTCTTTGGAAATCAACGTGATGCGTAATGAATCCGTCGTGAACTTTTTCAATTCCTTCGTAGGAGTCTGGTTATACGCGGCTTCAATCAAATGGGCATTTTGGCGTAAAGAATTTTGAAGCTGTTCTTCCATGGTCTCTTCAAAGACTTGGACAGAAAAATAAACAGCAAAAATGGTAGCGAGTACGCCCACATAAATCAAACTCATTCGGATTCGTACTTGCATTTTAAACCTCCGCCTTATAGCCCACGTTTCGAATGGTCTTGATGATATCATTTTTTTCACCAAGTTTCTGGCGCAAGGTTTTTACATGCATATCCACCGTGCGGGTTTCCAGTGTGAAATCAACACCCCACACACGTTCCATAATTTCTTGGCGGCTAAAAACAATGCCTGGGCGTTGCATTAGCAACTTTAAAAGTTCGTATTCCTTAAACGTCAAATCGCGAGTATGGCCCTCTACAGAAACAATATGGCGATTGTCAAGTAATCGTCAGCCCCCAAATCCAGCCCCTTCACCTTATCCAGCTCCGTACCCTTCGCAGTCAGCATCATTACAGGAACCTGACTGGTGAAAGACTGTGCACGCAATCTCTTTAGGATGCTCAGACCATCTTCACCGGGAAGCATAATATCCAAAACAAATAGATTCGGTTTTTCACCTTCATTTGTCGCGGTATTACGTAGCTTTTCATCCGTCCACCGCTATTGCAAATAAATGACCTCCGACGCCGCTATACTTCTGCGTACCAAGAACATGCTTGTTGTTCCATGGAGCGGTACAAGCCCAATGCAGGTAAGCTGCCTTCATAACATCGTCTTTCTTGATTCCGACAAGACCTTGAATCTGATTATCATCCTTTAAAACTAGAGCGTAGATTTTGACGTCTTTGGGGATTGTCTCCCAATCGATTCCCCACCCATTCTTCTCGGTAAATGTCTTAATGCAAGCCTTGCTTTCGACCCTGAATACAAATGTTTCTTTTATCTCGCCCGTTTCAGAATCCTTAAGACAAGGGACTACCTCATCTATCCATATATTGACACAACCTTTTTGAACATTCGTCATACGGCACCTCTTGTTTCTAATTATTCTTGCTAGAGGCGTCTTCTCAATTCTGAAAACTTAGAATAAAAAAAGACGCACTTCTCCATTCGATAGAGAAACGCGTCGGACAGTAATGTAGGTAGATGCTACAAAACGGGCAAGGGGCCTAAGGAGATTTTACAAAAGTACTTTTCACTACACGCATCAGCGCGCATACACCAGCGGAGATTCCGAGTAGTTGAAGTACGGCGGCCGTTGTGCTGCTAGCTGCAAGTTTCCAGCCGCCGGTAACGAACATATAAACGTAAAGTTGGGCTTCTTTAAAGCAGTAAATACCTGCTGCAATGGCTGCGATGTAGGCGACAAAAAATAAAACTCGTTGCCATGTGTTGCAACGGTTCTCCAACTTTTTCAGAACGCCTTCTAAATGAATTCCCAGGTGAACGAGCATCACCATAAAGCCCCAGCTGCAACTTGCCAAATGAAGTTGTCGCGAGGTTTGCGTAGTTTTGATGGATGACCATTCAAATGCTAGGCCGCTCATAAAAATGGAGCTGATGGCCATGGTGATCATCAAGGCGAATAAAATCCAGTCGGTGACGTTCAGAAAAATGCGGCGTGCGTTCCATTGGCCTTTCAAAATAGTCTTATAAAACCAGCGGTTCAGAACATGATGGATCACAAATAAGACGAATAGGGAAATTCCCACTCGGCCGTGTTGCGGCAAATCATGGACAGCCCCGTAACTCATAAGGTACAGGAAACTGCCGTACATCACAACGTCTATGAGAATTTTTACTGCGCGCATTTTATTCCGTCGCGACGAACATTCTGCGACCCCTTCGGCGACGAACCTTACTTCAGCAGTCCTTCCACGAACTTCTTGATTTCTGCTTCGGAGCCGTGGTTGAATTCCTTGCCGCCTTTGTAAATGGCGCCCTTCGCGTGAGCACTCAAGTCCTTGCCACTCTGGCCGAAACCGCTGCCGCCACTGGTGCAAATGCCAATGACATTCTTCTTTTCGAAGCTCTGGCTTTCAACGAACGTGTACATGATTTTGGGTGCCAGGCCCCACCAAATGGGGTATGCCAAAATAACGGTGTCGTAACCAGCCAAGTCAATCTTGTTCTTGATGGCCGGGCGGCTCTTGGGATCGTTGCTTTCCTTTGTGGAACGGGACTTCTTGTCATTCCAATTTAAGTCTGCAGAAGTGTAAGCCTGTTCAGGTACCACTTCGAATAAGTCGCCACCTACGGCCTTGGCGGTTGTCTCTGCCACTTTCTTGGTGGTGCCGGTAGCGCTGAAGTAAACTACTGCGGTCTTTGCATTTGCTGTTGCCATTCCAAATACTCCTAGAATTAAAGCGATGATGAATTTTTTCATAAAAACCTCTATGCCGTTTCCTGCATGACCTTGTCGAAATCACCCGGCGAATCAAACAGCTTTTTCTTCAGTTGTTGTATTTTCTTTTGCTGTTCGGCGGCGTCAAGACTTCCCAACTTCACTGCCTCAGTGTATAGGATTTCCTTAAAACGGATCTTGTTCATGACCGTATTCAAACGCTCCATCTCCGCTTCCAATGCGATGCGGCGCTTCACGAAAAGATCCAGGCGCTGCTTGAGGGTGGAATCCCCCTTGCGATACCATTCGATGTACTGGCGGATTTCCTTGATCTGCAGGCCAGACTTCTTGAGACATTCAATCATGGAAAGCCATTGCAAATCTGAGTCTGAATATACTCGAATGCCGGAACTGTTTTTCGTTACGAAAGGCAGCAGGCCTTCCTTTTCATAATAACGTAACGTATGGACCGAAAGCCCTGTTTTCTTTGTCACTTCACCAATAGAATAACCCATAAAGTCTCCTTATGTACCCTACAATATAGCACCTAGAGTTAGCTCTAGGTCAAGGGGATTTTGTGAAAAATCCACGACTTATAGGTTTCTGTTCCATTTCTCGCAGGATTTCCAGGAACTTTTCGCAGGCCTTGGTGGCGATGCGGTTCTTTTTCCAGGCGACGGCGACCTTGATGGGGAACAGGGGCTTGAAGGGAACAAAGCAAAGTTTCGTGCCTCTTGTGTTTATGATTCCGTCAATAGTGATGACGCTGGCGACTTCGGCTTCGGTCAATTTCGATGCGTTGTAAAGCATGTCGTTGGTGCCTACTACGTTCAGTTTATCAGTGCTGTAGCCCAGCCAGGTGGCGAGTGTGTTATTGTTCCGCATCTGTCGCGAAAGAATCAGAGGCATGTTCAGTAGATCTTTCGGGGTGGCGAACTTCTTTTTTGCAAGGCGATTCCCTTTCCAGGTCATAACACCCCAAGGAGATGCAATGGGCACGGAAATACATTCATAATTCGGAAGAACTGTCAAGTCCACAAACATGCCGAAATCAGCGATGCCTTTGTCCAACTGGTAGCGTACAGTTTCTTCGTCGCCAGTAGTCATGTTAAATTTTACCTTCGGGTAGCGACGATTCATTTTCTTGATTGCCTGTGCAACGAAGGATACGCCTTCTATTTCGCCACAGACCACATTGATTTCTCCGGTAATTTCAGCTTCGTCCGCTTTCAATTCTGTGAGGGTTCTGTTGGATAATTCCAGAATATCTTCGGCGCGCTGTTTCAGGAACAGCCCCGCATCTGTAAGCTGGACTATTTTTGAACCGCGGATAAAAAGTGGCTTGCCGATTTCTTTCTCAAGATCTTTAATCTGCTTGGAAAGTGCAGGTTGCGAAACGCACATAAGATTTGCTGCCGCTGTAAAGTTCTGTTCATGGGCGACAGCGAGAAAATAGCGAAGATGACGTAGTTCCATACTCCAAATATAACTAAAAGTTATAGTTCGGTATGAAAACAAAGTATTGGTTATTTGTGAAATTCATGGCTAAATTTAGACCATGACCGTAGAAGAGTTCCGAAATTATATGGAGTCTGGCAAGCCTGTGGTTGCTGGCTCCGATGTTCACCAGACAATGCACCTGTTTTCACAGCAGGCCATGCGCATTACTGCGAAAATCAATGGTGCTTACAACGAACCTGAAAAACTCCATCAACTGCTTTCTGAACTTTGGGAAATTGATTTGCCCAAGAATTTCGGCATGTTCCCGCCTTTCAATACGGATTGTGGCAAGAATACCTTTATCGGCGAGAATGTGTTCATTAATTCTGGCTGCAAGTTCCAGGACCAAGGCGGCATCTACATTGGTGACGGAGCCTTGATCGGTCACAATGTTACCCTTTGCACCATAAACCACAATTCCGATCCTGAACATCGTGGGGATATGGTTTTCAAACCGATTCATATTGAAGAAAATGTATGGATTGGTGCCGGTGCCATTATTTTGCCGGGCGTAAGGATTGGCGCTGGAGCCATAGTTGCTGCCGGGGCGGTGGTCACAAAAAATGTGGTCCCAAGAACAGTGGTGGCAGGGGTACCTGCAAGGAAAATCAAGGAAGTTTAACCATGAAAAGGTTCATCGGGATTCTGGCTCTATTTTTTCTAATGGGTTGTAGTTTGTCTACCGCGGCCTCGTCTTCTGAACCGGTAAGTGGAAATACGACTGAAAATGCTGGCGGAATTATATCTGCTCCGACAACTGAAAAGATGGAGACGAATGAGATTGCTAACAGCAATATTAAAGTCTCGGTTGGCGAAGTTTCCTTTGTCGCCATGATCGAGAATTCAGAAACGGGTAAGGCGTTCCTTTCGAAATTGCCTCTGACTCTTGACATGAATGAACTTCATGGAAATGAAAAATACCATTATGGCGTAGAGCTCCCCACAAATGCCAAGTACTTTGACAAGGTCCTTGCAGGAAATTTGATGCTTTATGGTAACGATTGCCTTGTCCTTTTCTATGGAGACGCAGGGGGCTATAGCTATACCCCCATCGGGAAACTTAAAGATACTACGGGCCTTTCCAAAGCGTTGGGAAGCGGCAATGTCAAAATCACCTTTTCAAAATAAGGAACAATCATGATTAATAATACTCTTAAGGTTGCTGCCGGCCTTGCGCTGAGCGCCACACTTTTCACCGCCTGCTGTGACAAGACAAATTGCGATAAGGCAAATGAATCTGCGGCCGCTCAGAAAAATACCATTAACTATTCTGCAAACGAGACTACTATGCAACAAGTTGAAAAACTGGAACTGACCCAGGAATGGGATAAGGTTTTCCCCAAGAGCGAAAAGGTGGATCACAAGAAGGTCACCTTCGTCAATAACTTCGGCATTACCTTGGCTGCCGACATGTACATTCCTAAGGATGCCAAGTTGGCAGCAAACGGCAAGTTCCCTGCCATCGCTGTTTCTGGTCCTTTCGGTGCCATCAAGGAACAGTCCAGCGGTCTTTATGCACAGACTATGGCTGAACGAGGTTTCTTGACTATTGCCTTTGACCCCAGCTTTACAGGCGAAAGTGGCGGCATGCCTCGCCGTACCGCATCTCCAGACATCAATACAGAAGACTTCCTTGCTGCTGTTGATTTCCTGGAAGCTCAGGAAAATGTGGACGCCAACCGCATCGGCATTATCGGTATTTGCGGATGGGGTGGAATCGGCTTGAATGCTGCCGCAGCAGACACCCGTATCAAGGCAACTACAGCAGTTACCATGTACGACATGACTCGTGTGGGCGGAAACGGTTACTTCGATTCCGAAGATAACGAAGAGGCTCGTTACAGGGCTCGCCAGGCTATCGCCGCCCAGCGCGCCAAGGATTATGCTGAAGGCAAGCATCTTCGCGCCGGTGGCGTTGTGGACCCGCTCCCTGCTGATGCACCCCAGTTCGTGAAGGATTATTTTGGCTACTACAAGACTCCTCGCGGATACCACAAACGTTCCGGCAATTCCAATGACGGCTGGAATGCTATTGGCACTCAGGCTTATGCAAACGCACGCTTCCTCCGTTACACCAATGAAATCCGCAGCGCTGTTCTCGTAATGCATGGCGAAAAGGCCCATTCCCTCTATTTCGGCAAGGATGCCTACAAGTACATGGTGGAAGGAAATCCCGCTGCAGGAATCAAGGCTAACCCGGTGCCCTCCAACAAGGAACTGCTTGTCATCAAGGATGCTAACCATACGGACCTTTACGATGGTGGCGAAAACAAGAATTTTATTCCCTGGGATAAGTTGGAAAAGTTCTATACGGAAAACCTGAAGTAAACTATGAATATCCTGAAAAAATTGTTCGTCACTTCTCTAGCAACACTTGCATTCGCAAGTGTTTCTTATGGTCAAATCATGAAAAACGTTCTTACCATTCAGCAGCAGGACATGGCCATTATCGCTTGCTTGGAAGCCAAGGGTGACTTGGCAAAGCTTAGCAAGGCGATTGACAAGGGTCTTGATGATGGCCTCTCTGTAAATCAGGTCAAGGAAGCTCTTTCTCAGCTTTACGCCTATACCGGATTCCCCCGTTCTCTAAACGCTTTGGGAACTTTGCAGAAAGTTCTGGATCAGCGTAAGGAACAGGGCAAGAAAACTGTTGAAGGTAAGGATGCCTCTCCGCTTCCCAAGAATTTCAATGCATTGAAAGCGGGAACTGAAGTGCAGACAAAACTTTTCGGGAAATTCAATTACGCCTTTGCCCCCGCAACAGATTATTACCTGAAGGCTCATTTGTTCGGCGATATTTTTGCTCGCAACAATTTGACCATGCAGGAACGAGAATTGGTTACTGTGGCGGCTCTCAGCGGAATGGACGGTGTTCATCCGCAGTTGGCAAGTCACAAGGCTGGAGCTGTTAAAGCGGGCCTTACGGAACAGCAGGTGGAAAGCATTACCATGACATTGCAGGATGCCAAGCTGATTCCTGGAATGTATGGCGGTGATTCCCCGTGGCCCCGCGGTGTTCCTAACGACGGTTTTGCAAAGTACTTTATCGGCAAAAGCTATTTGGCTCCTATGGATGCGGAAAATGGTGGCCCCATCAACGTGACTTTTGAACCCCGTTGCCGCAACAACTGGCATGTGCATCATAACCAGGTCCAGGTTCTGATCGCTGTCTCTGGCCGTGGTTGGTACGTTGAAGAAGGTAAGGAACCTCTGGAAATGACTCCGGGTACAGTTGTTGCTATTCCCGAAGGCAAGAAGCACTGGCATGGTGCTGCCAAGGATTCCTGGTTCCAACATTTGACTTACCACACTCATGTGAAAGAAGGCGCGAGTAACGAATGGTTGGAACCTGTCGTTGACGCGGAATATGATAAGCTTCCGTAATTGTCAAATTTAACGTCTCCGATCTACCGAACGAAAGTTGAAAAAGAAGTGAAAGTCGTCGGGATGCCACATCAGCGTCCCGGTGCTTTTTTTGTTATTTGTGAATATTGTCTGTTCGCCCTGCATCGCCTGGAACCTCTGGAAATTTGTTCTGTCGGGCCTTTATGAAAATGAACGGCGGTTCGTGCGCTCTATTGTGTGGATGACTTGCGGGCTGTTTATTGCCGGTGTGGTTTTCTGCCTGGGGATTTGTTTTCCGCTGCTTGTAAAGTTCGGCATGAGTTTCCAAAGTAAAACTTTGCAGCCTATCTTTGGCGTTTCCAATATTGTGACGCTTGCTCTTTGGCTCTCCCTTGCCTTTGGATGTATGTTCCAGTTTCCTTTGGTAACGTACGCCCTGATCCGTGCTGACATTGTCTATTACGAAACTGTATGCCACGCGCGCCCCTATGTGGTGGTGGGCATTCTGGTCCTTGCCGCCCTACTCACGCCGCCGGACATTGTCAGCCAACTGATTCTAGGTGTGCCTACTTATCTACTTTTTGAGGCAGGGCTTCTTGCTGCCCGCAGGTTCAAAAAACGCTAGAAAGCCCTGGCTTCCTAGCGTTTTTTTTGCTTCGTTTTTTACAAGTGCTTACTTGCAAAACTTTTTCAGGAATTCACCGATTTCAATGGGCTTAGAATAGTAGTATCCCTGGAGGCTTGTGACGTTGAGTTCACGAAGTTCGTTGCGCATACCTTCGGTTTCGATACCCTCGGCGCAGACTTCTGCAGAGAAGGATTTTGCAAGGTCGCTGATGAACTTTACCGTGTTTCTATCCTTAGCGTCATTTTCGATATTCATGACGTAGCCGCGGTCGATTTTCACGGTGTTCACCGGAAGGTCGCGCAGAATTCCCAGCGAGGAGAAACCTGTGCCGAAATCGTCCAAAGCGATGCGCACGCCCTTTTTGCGGAGAGCGCTGAATATCTTCTTTAACTGATTGATGTTCAGCAGGCGGCAGCGTTCTGTAATTTCAAGGCAGAGGTTTTCTGCAGGGAACTGAGTTTCTTCAAGAATGTCTATGACATCCTGGGCGAAATCACCCTTTTCCAGCTGGGCGTAAGAGAGGTTCACGTTGATGATAAAACCTGGATTGCCCATCAGAATTTTCTTGCAGTCTATAAGGGCCTGTCTCAGGATCCATTTGCCCAGTTTTGGGAAGAGGCTGTCCTGTTCCAAAACGGGAATGAAGGATAGCGGCGGAACCACGCCATAGACGTCGCTACGCCAGCGGATCAGGGCTTCGGCTCCTTTCAATATTTCGGTTTTTGTGTCAACTACGGGCTGGTAACAGAGGTAGAAACCGCTGCAGTTGTCGATGATGCAGTTGCGAATGAAGTTGATTCTTTTCAGAGTGTCCTTCTGATCGTTGTTCAGGGCTTCTTCGAAAAGATACAGGTCTCCATGGCGGGAGTTCTTGGATTCCGCAAAGGCGTATTTTAGGCAGGAATAGACTGTGTCTGCGGTAACGGAAAAGTCTGCAATAGTAACTGCCCCTGCGCAAAGTGAAAGGGCGATACGGTCCGATGCCACGTAGAAGTTCTGTGCCACCAATTCCTGCACGTCGCGGTAGACTGTATTCAGTTCCTCGATGGAGGAATTCTCGGAAATAACGGCAAACTTTGTTCCGTCCATACGGTAGGTAGTGCCCATACCGCGGAATGCCTGCTGCAAGATAGAACCGAACTTGCGGAGGATTCTGTTTCCGAAGGCGTAGTTGTAGATGTCGTTTGCTCTGGAGAAATCCTCAAGTCCGATTATGATGGTGCTGATTTTCTGCTTTTTCCATAGGCAGCCTTTGATATCTTCCAGGAAACCGTAAAGGCTGCGGAGATTTGTGATGGAATCCGTGTAGTTCAGGCAATCGTGATTCTTGATGATTCCGCAGAAGTACGCCGGGGTTCCGTCATCGTCGGGAATGGATACTCCGCTGCAGGTGCAAAGAACGTATTTGCCGTCTTTGGCCATTGCTCGGTACTGGATGTTGTGACTTTTTTCTCTACCCTCAAAGACGTCTGCAATGCTGGTTTCGAAATCTTCACGGTCGTCGGGGCTGATGTGGCCAAGCCAGATGTGACCTGCGCTTTCCATGTATTCTCCGGGAAGGCCGAAGTAGTCAACTGCGGCCTTGGACCATTTGGAGTAATCGTTCTTGATGTCGCATACATAAACGTATGCGCCGTCTGCGGCGATGGAGTAAGCTTCAAAAAGAGCGTCTAATTTTTGCGTATTCATTTTGTGTCTCCATTACCCGATAAAAACCTGATTCTTGCCATTGTTCTTTGCTTCGTATAGAGCGCTATCGACTCGTACACAGACCATGTCGGCGTTCTCGCCTCGCAGTGCTTCTACGACGCCGACACTGATTGTTTTTCGTCGTGCCTTGGGGAACAAGATTGCTGCAAAGGATGTCCTGATTTCGTTTGCGATTTCTGCCGCTTTATGGCAATCGATGCCGGGAAGAACTACCATGAATTCTTCGCCGCCCCAGCGACCGCAAGAAGCGTCGGGGTTGCTCTTTTCGACGGTTTCCTTGATGACCTTTGTAAGGCCGAGGATGACGTTGTCTCCTTCCTTATGGCCGTAGGTGTCGTTGACCATCTTGAAGTTGTCGATGTCCATCATAATGAGACTGACCTTTTTGCCAGTGTTGTTGTAATCTTCCAGAGCTTCCCTGATTCTGCGTTGGGTTTCGGCACGGTTGCAGAGATTGGTTAAGCTGTCTTCGATAGCCATCTTTGCCAGTTTCTGGTTGGCTTCGGCCAGTTCCGCTGTAGCGGCTTCGATGAATTTTGCCAGTCGGCTGATCATTGAAACCTTGCCCGAGAAATTTTCGGAATCCATTTCGAAATGGGCCTTGTCATCGATGGGTCCTTCGCGCATGGCGGCGATGACTAGGGTGACGTTATGCTGGATCAGATCCTTGTCGGTACGAAGGAATTCGCCGGAAGTGTAGAAACCCGAAGTGGGTGCGATGCTCTGGAACGGACCTGTTTCTTTACTGATTTCGTCGTTGCCCCAGAATGTTCTGCGAGCGGCGCAAGAGAAAACCTTTAGGATCTCAGGTTGGAATTCCGCAATTTTGCGGCCACCTTCTTCAATACTGTTAAGAATGGTCCATGGATCGCCATAGGCAATTCTCGCGTAGACGTTTTCTTCAATGTTGGAAGTCATGGTGAGGGACCCGTCGGCGTTACTTGCGATGGGGGCTCTCAGGATGTTGATTCCATGATGTTTGTAGAAGAAGGGAAATTCTAGGGTGTTGTAGAAGAAATGCTCGTTGTTGGGAATGTTCAGATACTTGTAGTAGGCGTCGTAGGCCGGCTTGCCGTCCAGTTCCTGCAAGATGCTTCCGTTTGCCTTGGTCACGAGGAATTCCCTACCCAGGGGTTTCCAGCCGGTAATATGTGTGGTGTGAATGTTTAAGTCATCGCCTCCGCAAAGCAGGAAGACGACGCCTTTTTCTGAATAGCCCCTGGCCTTGGAGAATACGCAGGCGTTGTCGTTGTTCAAGTCTATGTTGAATGCGCCACCGCCAAAAATCTGAATGTCTGGGTTGATTTCGGTGCAAGCCTCGCAGAACGGAGTCATGGACATGCCGCGAATAGTCGCTAGTAATTCGATGGCTTTAACCCAAGGACGTTTTTCCAATTCTTTTTTCAGGTTCTCGATAGCATCCAGTGCATTGTCTTCCGATAGAGGATATTGCAGTAGGTGTACCTGGGTAGAAGGGTATTCGCAAATGGTACAGACAACTACGAAGGGGGAGTCCGAAAGTCTGCCTTCGGTGATGGTTCCGTTTGTGGAACACCCGAGGTACTGTGCGTCCGGCATTTCGCTCTCGATGATTTCGCAGGCGAGATCGATTTGCTCCTGGTCAATGTTTTCTGCGTAGATACTAAAAACGACAGCGGAGGTCACCTTGGACTTTCGCCACTGATTGATTTTATCGAGCTCTCTTTTGAGCTTGCCGACACCTGAAAACTCAAATTGAAACTGTTTCACGTTACTTATGTAGAATAAAATGTCCGACTTTTACCGATTAATGTAAGAAAAATATATTCCAATTTGGAGAAATATATCATAAAATTTTCGATTTGATATGTCTTATTATAGGAAAAATCTATAATAAGTGCTAAAAATTAAGTATTGGACAAAGTAATATTGCCTGTTTTATATTTGTCGCCGTTCATAAATAACTTCCGCCTTTGAAGGCGGCGCGGGTACGATTCCGCGAAAACATGAAAAGGAAAGACAAATGACTCAGAACAATGCTCTTATTACCCATTTTGATGTGGTTGGTAGTTTTCTCCGCCCGGCAGCCGTAAAGCAGGCTCGTGCAGATTTTAACGAAGGTAAGATTACCCTTACGCAGTTTAACGAAATTGTCAACCCCGAAATTGTGAAGCTGGTCGAAAAGCAGAAGAAGGCTGGCCTCCATTACATTACCGATGGCGAATACAACCGTAGGTTCTGGCATTTGGATTTCTTCTGGGGATTTGAAGGCGTGGCTCACGAACGTGTGGGCGGCGGCGTTCAGTTTGCCGGTGAAGTGGCCGATTTGGATGCCACTTTTTTGGTTGGGAAAATCAAGGCGAAACCGCATCCCTTTGTGGAGAACTTTAGGTTTGTAAAGTCCCTGGAATCTGAAGGACATGTGGCAAAGCAGACTTTCCCGGCTCCGGCCCAGCTGTTCCAGCAGCTGATTGTTCCGCAGAACATCGAGACTACCCGCAAGTTTTACCTCACCAACGAAGAGCTGATTCAGGACATCGCTTACGCTTACCGTGCCGTGATCCGTCAGTTCTATGATGCCGGCTGTCGCGTGATTCAGCTGGATGACTGTACCTGGGGCGCCATTGTTGGCGATGCTGCCGCCCAGCGTTACAAGGCTCTTGGCCTGGATCTTGAAGATGTGAAAAAGCAGTTGCTTTTGGTGAATAATTTGTCTGTGGAAGGTGCGCCGGAAGACTTGATTATCAATACCCACATCTGTCGCGGAAACTATCACTCCACCTATTTTACTAGCGGCCCCTACGATTCCGTTGCGGATTACGTTTTCGCCAACGAAAATGTGGACACCCTCTACCTGGAATATGATGACGAACGCTCTGGTGGTTTTGAGCCTTTGGCAAAGGTGAGTGCCGACAAGAAGGTTGTCCTTGGCTTGATTACTTCCAAGACCCCCCAGCTGGAAGACAAGGCTGCTGTTATCGCCCGCATCAAGGAAGCCGCAAAGTACATTCCGCTGGATCGTCTGTCTCTTAGCCCCCAGTGCGGTTTTGCCTCTTGCGAAGTGGGCAACAAGTTGACGGTGGAAGAACAGTGGGCAAAGATTGCCTTGGTGAAGGAGATTACCGAAGAAGTTTGGGGTTAAAGCCGACAAGAATTTCTATTTGGTTAAAGGCGGCCGTTCCCTTTGGGGGACGGTTGTTTTTTATGGTATGCGTTCTTGTATTGCGGTATAAAAAAATCTTATATAAACCGCTAAAAATTAAGTATTGGACAAATTGAAAACTGCCTTCTATATTTGGTCTCGTGAATAATCCTACTAAAACGCTAGGAAATAAAAGGTTAATGGCCATTCGAAAAAGGAGTGCGCGAACATGAGCTTAGGAATTGAAACACGATGTATACACGGTGATTTGAAACGTTTTGACAAGGATTCTACGGGATCCATCAGTTTTCCCATTTACCAGACGGCAACTTTCGCTCACAGGGGCGTTGGCAAGTCTACCGGTTTTGATTATAGCCGCTTGCAAAATCCCACCAGGGAACAGCTTGAAAAGATTGTAGCTTCGCTGGAAGGTGGTATAGATGCTCTTGCTTATTCTTCGGGCATGGCGGCCATTACCGCCCTCTTTGAAATTTTTGAACCGGGCGACAACGTTATTATTGACTCCGATCTATATGGCGGAAGCATTCGTCTGTTTGATAATGTCAGCAAGAAAAACGGTCTAGAAATTACCCGTGTAAATTTTGCTCAGGACAATATTGAAAATTTTATTAAGCCCAATACCAAGGCCCTTTATTTTGAAACTCCCACCAATCCCATGATGAACATTGTTTCTGTTCGTCGCATCGCGGGAATTGCGAAGACTCACGGAATCTTGTGCATTGTGGATAACACTTTCCTTTCGCCGTATTTCTTGCAGCCGCTGAAGTTGGGCGCCGACATTGTCATTGAAAGCGGAACCAAGTTTTTGTGCGGTCATAATGATACCTTGGCGGGCTTCCTTGCTACGAGCCGTCAGGATATTGCGGAAAAATTCCGCTTCCTCATCAAGACGGTGGGCTCGGGCCTTGCACCTTTCGATAGCTGGCTTTTGCTTCGCGGTATCAAGACTTTGCCGATCCGCATGGAGCGTCAGTCTCAGAATGCCTTTGAAATTGCAAAGTGGCTGCGCAGCAATAAGCATGTGAAGAAGGTTTATTATCCGGGTTTTGAAGATTATCCAGGTCACGATATTTTGAAGGATGAAGCTACTGGTTTTGGTAGCATGATAACTTTCGAGGTGGAGTCCCGAGAACTTGCACTTTATATTTTGGAAAATGTGAAGTTGGTTCAGTTTGCCGAAAGCCTTGGTGGTGTGGAATCTTTGATTACTTACCCGATTACCCAGACTCACGCGGATGTACCTAGGGATGTTTTGGAAAAGAACGGGATTACTCCCAGTGTGTTGCGACTTTCTGTGGGAACTGGAAATGTGAAGGACTTGATTGCGGATTTTGAAAATGCGATTGTAGAGTTGCACTCTGGAAACGACGGCGCTTATGTTTAAGAGGTGTGAGGGTGGCCTGCGGCCTTTGAGGTATGAGGACGCTTCGCTTTGAGTGACTTATATGTAATGAGGTGCTTGTCAGTGTCATTCTGAGCGAAGCGATATATGAAACTAGGAACTTTAGTTCCTTAGTTGAATTAGGTTCGAAGGAGCAGAATCTAGCTTAGATTGCCACGTCGCTAGCGCTCCTCGCAATGACAAATGTGTACGGAAAAAAGAGGCATCATCAACATGTGTGGAAGCATTTAGGCAGCCTTGCTAGATGATTCTCTCGATTCCGATTCCCATTCGTAGGCTATCTTTACATCTACATAGGAACAGCTCAACATTATCAGCGACAGCATGTTGTTCATGTTCCTGAAGCCATAGGCAGTCCGTATCAGTAGCTTTATCTTGTTGTTCG
>NZ_JALCZV010000026.1:0-49319 GCF_023373925.1 Fibrobacter sp. HC4
CACTTCCTGCACTTCACCCTGTAGGTGTCCATCTTGATGAAGCCCATTTTCGTGCCGAGATCGAGCGTCCGCCATACCCTCTGTTCCCGGCCGTTGTCGTAGAGTTTCCCTTTTCGCCCGCAACAGCCGCACCTGCTGGCGTTGCCCTTGGTGAGTCTTACCGTGATGGTGACCGTGGTATCGGTTTGTTCCTGCTTGACGACTGAACAGCCGTTGACATTGAAGATGGATTTGTATAATTTTGACATGGGCTTTTTCTTCTGTTTTTTTTGGCGATTAAATTTTAGAAAATAGCCCATTTTTTGTTTAATTTAGGCGAATGTCAACAAAAAAGGGTGGCGAAGCCACCCACACATGTTGATGAAGAGCCAAGAAATTCTTGAATTTATAAATGCCGATTATAGGGATAATCATGATGAACTTGCTGAAGGACTTGTTCATCGAAGACTTATTGGACAAACATCTTCTGACGTCATTGACTTTATTGAACGACTTGAATTTTATGATTATCAAGAGGATTACAAAATTCGCCTGATTGCCTGTAAATACGGAAAGCAAATTGGTAGCGAGAATGAATTAGTTGCTTTAACATCAAAGATAGCCAAATTCTGCAAGAAGAATGCCTATAAGGAATTTTATTTTGGTCTATTGGCCGGGTATCTTTTTGAAAGGAATAAATTCCCGCAAATTGTTGATTTGCTGAAAGTGTTAATGAAACAGGGATTGGACGCAGATGAATTTTTATATAGAACAATATCTGATAGTTCCATATATAGTATTCAGAGTTATGAACTTCTGAAGGTTTGTATTAAGGAAAAGAATTGTTCTAAATATGCCAATATTATCGCATCCTTCGTTTTAAATTTGAATCAATCTTTCTTGAAGTTTGTTGAAGACGATTGGAATGAATGGTCAGATTCAAATAGATCGTTATTTTTAAATCGTTTGATAGAGAATATCTTGGTCTCGGAAAGAAAATGGAATAATACTACTTTTGAATGGAATGAAAGTAGTGCAAATTGGCTTGTTGATAAGATTGCTTTGATTGAAGATTTGAATGTTTTTGATCATTCAACACACTACTTTGAGGAAAAAGCATCCCTGTTTAAGGAAGTGAAAAATATTCAATGGTTATGTGAGATCTTTGAAAAAAGACAACATTTAGGCCTTAATCTTAGCCATGATTTTTCTCTAACATATTTTGTAAGGTCTGATTTTAATGTTGAAGAACAAAATGCTTTCATAAAAATTATAGAAATGCTTCTGAACGAAAATGCTCCTTACAGATTTGAGGAAGAAATCGTAAAGATTGATCCAGAAAACAGGTGCCTAAGTAGAATTGTAGTTGAAAAATTCAATTGTGCAAAGACTGATGATGAAAGGAAATGTTTTGCTAGCATTGCTGGTTATTTAAGGGATGAAAGTCCTGCGTGGATGGATATTTCTGCTGTCGTATGTAGATATACTAGAAAATTGACGAAGGAAGAAAAACGAAGATTTTGGTCAATGTTGACTTGGAAAGGAATTGAAACGTATACTTGTGCATTAGGACAAGTTCCCCAAAAGCACTATGATGAGGTAGAGCACTTTAAAAAAATGTTAAGCGAAGAAACCCTTCCTGAAAGAAGAAAGTTTTGGCAAATACAATTAGAAGGTGCGGAATCTTATTTGGAATTTGAAGAACAAAGAGCCAAAGCGCTAAGGGGAGAGTAAAATTTGCACCTTTGTAAAATTTTCTTCCCCCTCTTGCCAAAATCGGCTTATTAGCTAGATTACCTCCTGACGCACTTAACCCTAGAAAGGTTAGGTGCGTCTTTTTGTTATATGGCTTTGTTGATTCTGCTTGCCGTATTCTAAAGACGTCTCTAATTGTATTTGCGATTTAAAGGAGGCTCTATGGCTAAAAGTGAAAAGAACTCTACAGAAACATTTGAAGTCCTAGAGGGTAAACCTATTGAGGATAAGGACCTTGAAAAGGTTTGGTTAGAGATGCCTATTGCGCAACGAATATTACGTATTCGTGGACAATATGTGATGCTGGATCGTGACTTGGCTGATATTTATGGGGTTGAAACGAAAGCGTTGAAACAATCTGTAAAACGTAATTTGGAACGTTTTCCGGAAGATTTTTGCTTTGAATTGTCCAAGGAAGAATCTTTAAGGTACCAATTTGGCACCTTAAAGAATGGACGCGGTCAGCATTCAAAATACTTGCCGTATGCATTTACGGAACAGGGTATTGCAATGCTGTCTGGTGTATTGCATAGTGAAATTGCGGTAAATACCAGTATTGAAATTATGCGGGCTTTCGTTTATATGCGTCATGTCATGAAAAAAGATCAAGTCTTAGATTACATGGATTCGCTCGAAAAAGAAGACGAAAAATTGGCTTCGTTTGTGAAAACTTACGAGGCTCTGTCTTCGTTCTTGACTGATTTTGATTTCATGAAGGATTCTTTGGGGCTGACGCAGAAGGACATTGCCGATAAAATGGGAACGACGCAAAGTGCGATTTCTCGCATCGCGTCGCTGAAAACGAATCCCTCCTACAAGCAGTTGCTGAAAATGGCAGAGGCTGTCGGCGGGAATTTGTACATCACTCCAATGAAGGACATGACAGTCCAGGTTCCGTACGATTTGCAGGAAACTGTTCGGAAGTTGGCCGAAGGTGAAGACAAGACGACGAACGAATACCTTGACCGGGTGGTTCGAGATGCAATTGAACTAGAACTAGCCGGTTACTTGAATCGAACACTTGCCTTGAACAAGGCTTGCGAATCAAAGGTGAAGTACAAGTGCGATTCTAAACCAAAAATTTGAAACTCTCCAAGCAGTTTGAATAGCAGAAAAAAGTCTTGACAAATCTGTTCCGGGAATGTATATTGTAGTGCACAAGTGAGTAGGAAATAATGAAGGTATGTCGAACGAACTAGCCAAGCAGATATCGTATATTCTTTACAGTAGTCCTGAAGAAGATGTCAAGGTCATGGCCTTGGTCAAAGACGAGACCATCTGGCTGACGCAGAAGGCTATGGCCGAGTTGTTTGACTGTTCGACGGACAACATCAGTTTGCACTTGAAAAATGTTTTTGCCTCTGGAGAATTGGAAAAGAAATCAGTTACCGAGGAAATCTCGGCAACTGCCAGCGACGGCAAAAACTATAGAATGAATTTCTACAATCTCGATGCAATTATTTCCGTCGGTTATCGTGTAAATTCTGCGAAGGCCACAAAGTTCCGCATTTGGGCTACGGGAATCCTGAAGGAATACATCAAGAAGGGTTTTGTGCTCGACGACGAGCGCTTAAAGCAGGGCAACGCTGTTTTCGGCAAGGACTACTTCAAGGAACTTTTGGAAAGAGTCCGATCTATCCGTGCGAGCGAACGCCGCATTTGGCAGCAGATAACGGATATTTTTGCCGAGTGTTCCATAGACTACGACAAGGATTCAGAAATAACGAAAAAGTTTTTCGCCACGGTTCAGAACAAGTTCCACTATGCGATAACAGGGCAGACTGCTGCAGAAATCGTGTACGAGAGGGCCGACCACAAAAAAGAGCACATGGGGCTTACGACTTGGAAAAATTCTCCGAGCGGCCGTGTGCTGAAAAGCGATGTGAACATTGCCAAGAATTATTTGTCAGAAAAGCAGATCCGTCAGCTGGAACGTGCGGTGAGCGGTTATTTTGACTACATCGAAGACTTGATAGAGCGGGAGATTGCTTTTAACATGGAGCAGTTTGCCGCAAGCGTGAACGAGTTCTTGGAATTCAGGCGCTACGATATCCTTGATGGCAATGGAAAAGTCTGCCGAGACCAGGCGGACGAGAAAGCTTTTGGGGAATACGAGATTTTCAATCGCACGCAAAAGATTGACTCTGATTTCGACAAGGTAATCCGGAAAATAAAGAAGAATTAGGGGCTTTTACCCTAAAATCGCCATTTTGCCTATTGCGCAGAAAAATAATGAATTTATTTTTACGGCATGGCCTTCAAAGAAGCTGATTTAGAGATTGCTATCAAGGATCTCCTTGTTCAGGAGGGGTATTCCTATATTCCTGGGGAGCAGATTGCCCGTTCCGAAGAAGATGTCCTGATAGAATCGGACTTGCGGGAATATCTGCATCGCAGGTATGATGTCGAGGGCATTACCGATAATGAAATCCAGCTTCTTGTGATGGAGTTGCGTTCTTTGGCCGCAAGCGACCTTTACGAGAGCAACAAGAAGTTCTGTACATGGCTTTCTGACGGTTACATGCTCAAGCGCGAAGACCCGAAGCAGAAGGATATTCTTATTGAACTGATTGATTATTCAGCATTAGGGGAACACCGAAAGGCAGGCTTTGGCCTGGATTCCGAAGATTCCGATGTTGCCTTGGCTGCCGATGTTCAGGCAAAGTACAGCGCAGACCATAACATTATCAAGTTTGTAAACCAGCTGGAAATAGTCGGCCCAGGGAACGAAAAGCGTATTCCCGATGGAATTCTTTACGTGAACGGCCTCCCTCTTGTCGTTTTTGAATTCAAGAGTGCCGTTCGTGAAGACGCCACTGTGTTCAATGCCTTTGAACAGTTGACAGTTCGTTACCGCCGTGATATTCCCCAGCTGTTCGTCTATAACGCCTTCTGTGTCTTTAGTGATGGCGTTAATAACAAGGCCGGAAGTTTCTTTGCCAAGTACGATTATTATTACGCCTGGCGTCGTGTTGGTTTTAAGGATAAGCGTGTTGATGTCGAGGGTATCGAAAGCCTTTATTCCATGATTCAGGGAATGTTTGGCCGTAAGCGTCTGCTGGATATTTTCAAGAATTTCCAGTATTTCCCGGATAGCAGTAAAAAGGAACTGAAGGTTCTTTGCCGTTATCCGCAATATTACGCCGCACGCTCCTTGTACGAGAACATTTGCAAGGCCCGCAAGCCTGCCGGAAACGGTAAGGGCGGTACTTATTTTGGAGCAACGGGTTGTGGAAAGAGCTATACCATGCTCTTCTTGACCCGATTGCTGATGCGTTCCCAGGAATTCAAGAGCCCGACTATTATCTTGATAACAGACCGCACCGATTTGGATGACCAGCTTTCTGGCTTGTTTGTTGGCTCCAAGAAGTACATCGGCGATGAACGTGTCGAAAGTGTTGAAAGCCGAGCAGACCTTCGTGAAAAGTTGAAGGGCCGCAAGAGTGGGGGAGTGTTCCTTACCACAATCCAGAAGTTCAGTGAAGATATTGAACTCTTGACGGACCGCAACAATGTGGTTTGCATTTCTGACGAAGCGCATAGAACTCAGACCAACCTGGATCAAAAAGTTACTGTGACCGACAAGGGTGTAAAGACCAGCTATGGCTTTGCACGCTATCTGCACGATTCCCTGCCTAATGCAACTTACGTGGGCTTTACAGGAACGCCTGTAGATGCCACGCTGGAAGTATTCGGTCGTGAAGTGGATATCTATACAATGACGGAATCCGTGAAGGATGGCATTACGGTGCCAATCGTTTACGAAGGTCGTGCCGCCAAGGTGGTGCTGAACAATTCCGTTCTAGAAGATATTGAAAAGTATTACGATAAAGCTGCGGAACAAGGTGCCAACGAATACCAGGTGGACCAGAGCAAGCGCGAAATGGCCCAGATGGGCGTTATCCTTGGTGACCCGGACCGTTTAAAAGCCGTTGCCGCAGACTTCGTTGCCCATTACGAAGCCCGCATCGAGGAAAAGTCTTCGGTCCGTGGCAAGGCCATGTTCGTTTGCTACAATCGCAAGATTGCTTATCAGCTTTATAAGAACATCTTGGAACTTCGCCCTGATTGGGGTACGGCAAAGGCCTTTGATGAATCTCTGTTTGTTCCGGGAGAGGAACTGAGCGACAAGGAAAAGCGAGAGCTGAAGCCTGTTGAACGCATCAAGATGGTCATGACCCGCAACAAGGACGATGAAAAGGCTTTGTGGGATTTGCTTGGAGATAAAGACGATCGCAAGGAACTGGACCGCTTGTTCAAACAGGAACGCTCCAATTTCAAGATTGCCATTGTGGTGGACATGTGGCTGACCGGCTTTGATGTGCCTTGCCTTGACGCTATCTACATTGATAAGCCTATTCAGCAACATTCCTTGATCCAGACAATTTCTCGCGTGAACCGCACCTTTGCCGGCAAGGACAAGGGCATTGTTGTGGATTACATCGGTATCAAGCGCAGAATGAACCTTGCTTTAAAGCAATATGGTGCTGGTTCTGAACAGAATGTAGAAGACATTTCTGCTGCCATTACGGAATTCCGCAATCACCTGGATTTGCTCGACCGCCTGATGCATGGCTTTGATGCTTCCGCCTATTTTAAATCTGTGGGCGAGGGGGCCGAGCTCAAGAAACTGGAATGCCTGCGCCAGGCTCAGGAATATGTTCAGAAGACGAAAGAGAATGAAGCCCGCTTTATGGGCTTGTCTCAGCGTTTGAAGGCCTCCTATGACATTTGCGTGGGTAACGAAAAAATTGAGCAGGCTGAGCGCAATAAGGCACATTTCTATTTCGCAATCCGTTCTATCATTCATAAGCTGACAAAGGGCGATGCTCCCGATACTGCCCAGATGAATGCCCACGTTCGTGAGATGATTGCCGCCGCCCTCCAGAGTGATGGTGTTGAAGAAGTCTTGAAGCTGAACGATGAAAATGCCGAAAATTCTGTCCAGAACATCTTTGACAAGGAATACCTGGATCACATCAACCGCATCAAACTTCCGAATACAAAAATCAAACTTCTTCAGATGCTTTTGAAAAAAGCTATTGGCCAAATTCGCAAGGTCAATAAGATCAAGGGTGTCGATTTCACCAAGAAAATGCAGGCGTTGGTTGAAACATACAACGACCGCACCGAACAGGATATATTGAAGAGTGAAGTCTACGAAGAAATGGCGGAGACCCTGACCAACATGATCATGGAAGTCCGAGCCGCCTTCGATGCCGGTGATGACAAGGGCTTAAGCTTCGAAGAAAACGCCTTCTATGACATTTTGAAGATGCTCTGCGATAAGTACCACTTTACTTATCCCGAAGACAAGCTGATTGCCTTGTCCAAGGAAGTAAAGAACATCGTAGATGATGTTGCCGCATACCCAGACTGGAATAAGAAAGACGACATCAAGTCTATGCTCAAGGTGGATCTAATCATCAAGTTAGACGAATTCGGCTACCCGCCCGTAGAACGCGACGAAGTCTACGGCGAAATCTTCGAACAGGCCGAGAACTTCAAGAAGAATAGATGATTCTTGAATGTTAGAGACGTTTTATAAGTTTTAAAGAGTTTTATATGTCCGAAAAATACGAACTTTCTCCGAAAACAATTGATTCAATTCTTGGCTTCATCAATTCAGGTGAAGTTGCCATTCCTGAAATTCAACGTCCGTTTGTATGGAAGCCAAAGCAGGTTCGTGATTTGATTGATTCCTTGTATAATGGTTATCCTGCTGGCTATTTGATTATCTCTCAAAGTCCCAATATGCGTTTGAAAGATGGAACTCTTTCGGAAGGCAAGAAGATTATGATTGATGGTCAACAGCGTGTTACGGCCATGATGACTGCTATTTTAGGTAAGGAAGTTCTCAATGAGGATTTTGAGAAGAAAACCATAAAGATTTCTTTTAATCCATTTGCTGAAGAAGGTGAAGAAACCTTTAAGGTTCAGGACAACGCAATTCTTAAAGATAAGAAATGGATTCCAGATATTTCAGTTGTATTCCAAGCGGATTTTGATTCGTTTGATTTTGTTGAAAAATATTGTGAAATAAACTCGGATGTTAAGAAAAGTGATTTCAACAAGAAAATTCAGCAACTACTTGCCATAAAGACTCGCTCTATTGGCATAATCACTTTGAATAAAGATCTTTCAGTTGACGAAGTTACCGAAATCTTCATTCGCATAAATAGCCGTGGCGCAAAGCTGAACCAGGCCGACTTTGCCATGTCAAAGATTGCGTCGGACGAAAAGAATGAAGGACGCTTGTTGCGTAAGGCTATCGACTATTTCTCCCATTTGGCTGTTCAGCCAGAATGGTATGCCGAAATGTGCAAGGACGCTGAATTTGCCGGCACCGAATATGCAAAGAAAATGGAATGGCTCAAGAATGATACCGAAGCTATCTATGATCCTAGCTATTCCGATATGCTTCGCGTTGCCTTTATGTACAAGTTCAATCGCGGTAAAATGAAGGACTTGGTCGCATTGCTGAGTGGTCGCGACTTTGAAACTCGTGAATTCAAGGAAGAAATTGCCGAAGAATCCTTTAAGAGCTTGAAAGACGGCGTAATGGATTACATGAACGAGTATAACTTCAAACAGTTTACTCTCGCCATTAAGGATGCTGGTTTTATCTCCAACAAGTTGATGAATTCCGATTTGACATTGGATTTCGCATACACTCTTTACTTGCTCTTGCATAATTCCGATGTCGACAAGACCCAGGTAAAACGCTATGTGCAAAAGTGGTACGTGCTCGCGACACTTACAAGCCGCTATATCGCATCTCCGGAATCTGCCATGGATCTGGATTTGCGTCGCATCAGCGAAAAGGGCTTCTGCAACTATCTAGAAGAAATTGAGCGAGCAGAACTTTCTGATGTATTCTGGAATGACGGCCTTGTTCAGAATTTTGAAACCACAGCTGTAAATAGCCCTTATATCAATGTTTACTGGGCTGCACAAGTCCGCATGAAAGACGATGCCCTGTTCACAAAGAACTGTGCCGTTTCAAACCTGATTTCTGTCATTGGCGATGTCCACCATATTTTCCCAAAGAAGTATCTGCAGAAAAATGGCATAGGCGAAAAGACCAGATACAATCAGGTTGCCAACTATACTTATTTGGATACCCCCACAAACATCGCAGTAGGGGACGATGCACCCAACGCCTATTTCACCAGAGCTCTCGACCAAATTCAGAATGGTTGCCCTGCGGGTGAAAAACAAATCGGCAACATCGCTACCGTTGATGAATTCAACCAGAACCTCGCCACAAACTGCATCCCCGCCGCAATCAAAGACTGGACTTACGAAAACTACGACCAATTCCTCCTGGAACGCCGTAAGTTAATGGCGCAGAAGATTAGAGAGTATTACGAAGGATTGTGAAATGACTGATTTTAATGTTCGCTATGCTGGATGATTCCCAGGTTGTTCTGGAAGAATCAAAACTTTTCGAGTAATTTCCTATGTCCATTCTAGATTCCATTTTTAACAAGCACTTTGGTCCTGTATTCCTTAAAGAAAAGAGCAATGCAGAAGAATTCATCGAAAAGATGAAGGCTTTATCCGCTAATGCATCTGGCGATTTGAAGAATGATATCGAGGAACAAATTGCCGCGGCCGAAGCAGGTCTTTACGGGGAACGTCAGATTGTTTTCGAACTGAAGAATAGCGGCCTGGATATGTATGTGCTGCATGATATCTATCTTGAAAAGAATGGATTGTCTGCGCAGATAGATTTTCTTGTGATGACCCGTCAGCATATTTTTGTAATCGAATGCAAGAATCTTTATGGCGACATTGAAATTGACGAAAAGGGCAACTTTATTCGCCATATGAGTTTTGGCAAGCGTTACAAGAAGGAGGGCATCTATTCTCCGGTAACGCAGAATGAACGTCACTTGAATGTCCTCAAGGAAGTCCGCTTCGAGGCCAAAACCAACATTTTGACTCAAAAGATCTTCGAAAGCACTTTTTCCCAGAATTACCTTTCCATGGTGGTTCTTGCTAATCCGAAAACTGTATTGAACGACAAGAATGCGCCTGCTGATGTCAAGTCAAAGGTTATGCGCGCAGACCAGATTGTTGCCTATATCAAGGCCGCTGATGCCAAAAACGAAGACGCAAACTGGACCGAATCCGATATCCGTGAAACTGTTCAATACTTCTTGGACAAAAGCTTGCCCAACAAGTCTGATTACGCCAAGAAATATGAGGAACTGCTTGCCGCACAGTGCGCCCAGGAATCGAAGAAAGGGGAGGCACCTGCGTCCGCATCAACTGAAGAATCCGGCAAAATCTGCCCCAAATGCGGTAAGCCAATGGTGTTGCGCACCGCCAAGAAAGGGGAGAATGTCGGCCAACAATTCTGGGGCTGCTCTGGATTTCCAAAGTGCTGGTATAGAGAGACTTAGTAAGCGACGATGAATCCCTCCTCCAACATATCTCAGATAATGGCTGATGCCACAGCAAACGCTATTGGCGTTTTGTTGCCGTATATATTGATTGCTTTAGCCATATCAATTCTGCTGGGTATTCTTCGAAAAAGGCCCGAGTTTGCTGGAATTGGATGCCTAGGCGTTCTTGTTTTGGGAGCGTTGGTAGCCTTAGGGCAGTTTATAAAGGCTCATTCCACGGTTTTCATCGTTGTTGGCTTGCTTATAGCTTTAGTGCTACTTATTGTTGTGATTTCCTGCTGGGATGAAATCAAGGAAAAAGTCTCAACTGAGGTGGATAATGCCCAATATAGGGCCGAAACAAAACGAGAGTTAAATCGACAGATTGCTATCAATAGAGAAGAAACACAGTTTCAACCATATACCGATTTTGTTGGAAAGGTGGGGGAGCTCAACATTGCCGCCAGTATTGATGTTGCGTGCCATAGGGCTGGTAAGCATTATCGTATTTTGCAGAATGTCTATGTGCCAAGGGGCGGTGGAACAAGTGAAATAGATGTTCTCCTGCTTCATGAAACGGGAATATACGTCATCGAAAGCAAAAATCTATCTGGCAGCATATATGGCGAGAATCGATATTCGCAGTGGCTTCGTTATAAGCGAAATGAGGAAATTCCTGATCAGTTCCCGAATCCGGTTCGACAAAATGAAGGGCATATTAAGGCGTTATGCCACTTCTTGAATATACAGGCTGGTCATATTCCTGTTTACAGCTATATTGTGTTTGGAAACAAGGCGAATATTGAGCACGTAGAACCGGTTCCGACAGCGAACATTATGTCTTTGTGGTCTTTGGAAAGCCGGATGCTTAATTCTTTAAACTTACTGGATCCGATTATTCCTCCAGAAACCATTGACCGTTGGCATTTTATGCTTCAGCGTTGCGTAAATGTGTCTGATGCGGTAAAGAAAGCGCACAAGGATAGAACGACCCAGCGTTTTCAGAGATTCTCGTGAATTATGCGGAGACTGGCCAAAGTGAAATAGTTATATTCTTGCGGTAATTAAATTATGACTTTATCAAACGTCGCAAAAGTTTCCAGCTGGAATGCAGAAAAAGGTTATGGTTTTGCCATTGCCAACGGTAAGAAGTATTTCGTACACAAGAGTGCTTTAGGGCCTATTAGCCGCAATCCTCAGGTTGGTGATACCATTGTCGTAACACAATTCCTAGAAACTCCCAAGGGAGCGCGAATATCTTCTGGCGTTTTAGAAGGTGTTCCTTTGAGACAGGTAGTTCATGATCGAAACACCTATGTTCCTGGGTATTATCGCAAGAGAAAATTGAAATATGCCTTAGCAATTCTTGTCTTGTCTATTCCCTTTATGCTATTGAATCAATGCACTACGCAATCCACGAAAAATAAAAATGAGCCGGTCATCCATAATTCAGAACAGGCAATTCCGGAAGCTTTGAATTTTCAAGGATCTTCTGTCAATGAACCATCTTACCTTTGCGACGACCGCATTTATTGCAGCCAGATGAATAGCTACGAAGAAGCTCTGTTCTTCTTAAAGAACTGCCCAGGAGCTAAAATGGATGGCGATGGCGACGGTATTCCCTGCGAGCGTCAGTTCGGAAGGTAAAAACATCTATCCTCGATCCCAGAGTTTGTCTTCGTCATAAACGATGTTTTCGTCTGCGTCAATGCCTCAAATGTCGCCCGCAAGGCGACATACTTTGTTCAATTTTACAAGTTCTTTCCAGAGATTTTCCATGCAGTGAGTGGAAAATCTTTGATGTGATTGCTCTCTTGGATGCATCAATTAATTGCGGTTGAAATTTTCGTCCACAAAAACTTTTCATACAACCATTTTGTTGACGTCAACAAAATGGTCTTAAAAATACTTCCGATTCATCGCTTCAAGTAATTCCTCGTTAAGAGTATTATCTAAATCGGGAATCACGCTGTCAATGGAACAATAGGGGCAAAGCGCAGTGTCTTCGCCATCATCTGTCCACTCCGTGATTTCAGACGGAGCGAACAATCGTTTGCAATAGAAACATCCGCATCGAGTTGTTGTGGACAAAACGCCCCTGTTCCTAAAGCTGAGCTTATGCAGCTTATCGAAATTCATATAAAGTAATATAGTCATTTTGGCATCTTTTAAGTGGATTATTTTTTGACAATCAAAGTACTTGAAATTTCTCTTGCATTTGCATATATTTCATTCTGTAATTCATCAATCCTTGTGACAGTCGACATAGACTTACAAAAGTCCGTACGTGCATTCGCGGCAAGGTTCATTAACCATCTGGTTGATGTTGTTGGATAGCTGGCAGGAGACGCAGCCTGCTCGAGAGCGTAAGTTCGCCGCAAGGTGAAATTGCGCCAGGTAACGCCGGAGAATACCTCCGCCAACAACAAAACTAGAACATCTTCATAATCAAAAGTATGCTATCGATCATCTTCCCGGCGTGGGGAAAATGATGTTCTTTGCCGTTGTGGTTCTGCGGAATCACGACATAGGAGATTTTTATGGTAAAAAAGGTTGTTGGCGTGGGCCGCGCTGTTTTCCAAAATGTGAAACGCTGTCTCACAAATTGACTTGGAGTCATTAGCGAGGAGGGCAAGATGGATAAGGTCAGTCCGATTTACAATAATATTGTTCAGCAGATCAAGTCTGCTATTCTTGAGAGTCAGCTGGAGTCCGCCCGAGCAGTCAATCAGCAAATGCTTTCTCTGTATTACGCCATTGGTCAGTTTGTTTCGGCGAATTCACGGGAAGGTACCTGGGGAACCGGCGCAATCGAGACAATCAGTGCGCAGCTTAGACGCGAAATGCCCGGACTGAGGGGATTTTCAGCGACAAGCATTAAGAAAATGCGTCAATTTTACGAGAAATGGGAAGAGTTTTTAAATCGCCCGCCAATGGCGGGCGAATTGGAAAAGGCTGAATTTGACATAAAAACGCCAATTATACCCATTCACGCTCTAATAAACTTAAATCGTTCGCCAATGGCGGAAGTTTTGAACTTCTCCGATTTCCTTGCACTCAGTTTTTCACATCATATGGAGATTTTAGAGAAAACGGATTCTGTAGAGGAACGAGCGTTTTACATCCACCAGGCCGTTTTGAATCATTGGGACAAGTACACCCTGCGGGAATACCTTAAGGCAGACCTGTTTCATCACCAGGGGCAGATATCCAACAATTTCGCGTTGACACTCCCGAAAACGCTCCATACGCAAAAGGCCATTTCGATGTTCAAGGACGAGTACCTCCTGGATTTTATCAATGTGGAGGAATTGGGGGAGCGCAACCCGCAGGATATTGACGAACGCGTGGTTGAAAAAGCCATTGTCCAGAATGTCAAGAATTTCATTTTGACCTTCGGCAAGGATTTTACGTATGTGGGCCATCAGGTTCATATCGAAAAATTTGAACACGACATGTGGGTGGACCTGCTCTTTTTCAATCGAGAATTGCGCAGCCTTGTCGTTGTCGAACTTAAGACGGGCGAGTTTAAGCCATCTTATTTAGGCCAGCTGGCTGCTTACATGCGGGTGTTGAATGATGACGAACGCAAGTCTACTGAGAATCCTGTAATTGGCATAATACTTTGTCAAAATGCCGACAAAACCTTTGTGGAATACTTGCTGCAGGATTATAACCAGCCCATGGGTGTAGCCACCTACAAGGCGATGCCTGAAAAACTTAAATCAGTCCTACCCGACGAAAAACTGCTCCTGGAGGCAATGCGCAAGTAAATCATTTTGCCGACGTTGGCAAAATGGTATCCCTTGGCTCCGGATCTGAACGTGAAATCAGCGATGTCAAGCTTTCTCGCTATGCCTGCTATTTCCGGATATGAGGGTTGCGCCGAGAAATCTTTGGAATATGAAAAAATTCTATGAGCGTTTTTCTGAAAGTTCGCCAAAAGTGCAACAGGCTGTCGCACTTTTGACATGGGGGCAAAATCTTTTTCTATGCAAATAACGTTTTAAGATATCAACCTGAGCAATTTCAAATGTCACAAATTGCCCAATGTTTTATATCGCCAAATTATGGAGGTAAAAATGCTTGATAATAATGATGAACAAAGGCTAAGGACCTATCTCAAGGATACGCTTGCAAATAATGATTCTTTGGTTATTCCGAAAGTCATTTTAGAAGTTGCCGATATGGTCGGAATCGAGAAAACCGCCGAGTTGTCTGGGCTGAGTATTGAAAATGTGAACAAAAGTATTTCTCTTGCCAAGATTCAAAAGGAACTTGAACCTTTTCCTGACCCGTATAAGATTCCTCCATCTTTAAATATGGATCTTAAAAGGCTGTGTGAATATGCTCAAAAGTCTGGTAAGAAAATTGGAGAACTTTCCTATGTAGAAATGCTGGATTTTATTAAGTGAAAATATTTCAAAAAAGATTCGCTTTACGCAATTGTGAATACAGAGTGTTCACAATTGAATTGGACTAAGTATGATTGATTGTCGCCCAAAGTGACCGAAAGCATATGCATGATGCTTTGGACAAGTTTATTGATAAGGCGTTGGTTATATATGTATAAGCCAGAAAATGTTGTAATTAAGGACGATGCGTCTGATTCCTGGGAAGATACGGACTTGTTTAAAAAACGTTTCACGGAATCAACTCCCGGTGAAATGATTTTCGCCAGTCGTGATATGCGCGGCTGGTCTCAAGCTGCACTGGCAGAGAAACTTGGCAATTCTCCACACTATGTTTCGGATCTTGAAAACGGGCGTCGAGCGGTGTCCAAGAAAATGGCTATTGCGCTTGGCAAGGTTTTTGAATGCGACCCGTCAATATTCTTTGAATTTTGATCATTTTGTTGGCGTCGACAAAATGAATCGCTTTACCTAATTGTGAACGCAGTGCATTCATAATTGCCTCGTTGATGATTTTTCATTTATTTACTATAAATGAATGCAAGAGGTGTTTATGGACAAGAAGTTCTTTTTTTCGTTAGGGTTAGCCATGATGGCTGCCATCCAGGCCTTTGGCGCAACCTATTATGTGGCTGTTGACGGTAACGATAGTGCCGTCGGTTCCAAGGAAAAGCCTTTCGCTTCCCTCAACAAGGCAAACGCCGTTGTGAAGGCGGGCGATACGGTCTGGGTTCGTGGGGGAGTCTACGACCTGAACGACACGGTTTACTACAAGCGCTACGAGATGACGGCGGGCATTCTTTTGACCGCCAGCGGTGAAAGCGACAACAAGCGTATTTATTATTTCGCATACCCTGGGGAGCGCCCGATTTTTGACGGCACAAATCTCCCTATCGGTCAAGCCTGTAGGAACAAGGGAACCATCGACAGCGTCATGACGACGTCTCCCATTGTGGTGGCGGCAAAATACCTGCATCTGAAGGGTTTCGAAGTGCGTAACACCCCCATGAAGTGCAATTCCAATTCCGGCATTTTCCTTTACGCCAGTAAGCATATTATTCTGGAACAAATCGACAGCCATCATAATGCGGGCCCGGGAATTTTCATTCATGACGGAGCCTCTGGAGGCGGTGGCCATCTTGTGTTGAATTGCGACGCCCACGACAATTACGACCCCACGGGCTGGCAGGGCGATGGCGAAAATGCCGATGGCTTTGGCGTACATTATCAGTACGATGGCGATACTACAAGATTTGTGGGATGCCGTTCCTGGTGGAACAGCGACGACGGCTATGACGTTCTTGCGCAGGAATTCCCTGTCATTGTAGAAAACAGTTATGCCATGGGCAATGGTTATATCAAGTATGGAACCGCAACGCCTCCGGGAGTAAATGGCCACGGCTTCAAGATGGGTTACAGTCGTACAGGTGCCGGCCATCATATCATCAGGAATTGTGTGGCCTGGAATAACGTAGCTAACGGTTTTTATTCCAATTATACCAATGCTGGAAGCACTTGGATCAACAACACCGCTTATAAAAACGGAGACCGCTCATTCGGCATGGCCTCCACAACTTATGATGTGGATTTGAATCGCACAGCAGATGTGATGCCCTTGCTTGGCGACAACGCCCACGTGCTGAAGAACAACATTGCCATCCCGAATAAGAATTCCCAGATTGGATCTTGCTGGATGAAGGATGCAACTCACGATGTGTATGTGGATTGCCCTGCCGGCGAAAACAACACCTGGAACTTGAAGCTGGATTTGACGGAAGATGACTTCATGAGTCTCGACGATCCCAGCTTGACGGTGACGGGCGAGGACCTCTCCAAGATTCCTGGAATTTTGGGTCCGCGAAATCCTGATGGCAGTGTTCCTGATTTGAACTTCCTGAAACTGAAGGAAGGCAGCCGCGCCATCGACAAGGGCGAAAACATTGGCCAGTCTTTTGTAGGGGAGGCCCCGGACCTGGGCGCTTATGAATTTGGAATCATCAAGTCCAGCAGTTCTGTTGCATCTAGTAATTCCGTCGCGGAATCCAGCAGCTCCGACAGCACGACTTCCATCAACACGAACGTCGCAACATTGAAGGTGATCTCTGGCGAAGCAACCGTATTCGACTTGCAAGGCCGCTACCTGGGAAAAATGCAATTGGAAAAAATCAAAACTCCCGGCATCTACCTCATCCGCCAGGGAAACCATCTGCAAAAAGTCCACGTGAAGTAGATGCGAATACAGCTCCGAAAACCTTCAAAAAGGTTCAACATAAGTCAGATCAGCTATATCAAAGAATCGTTCGGATAGTATTTTCTTTAAAGAATTCGCACTCCTCGTCATTGCATAAATGGGCGAGGGGGAGTTTCATGTTCACGTGGAAAACGTGGGAGATTTCCTTAGTTTCGGCATTACCGTAGGACTTAAAGACGTGGGGGAGGTTCAGCCTTGAAAGAGCCTTGTCCATTTGGTGGTTCTGCAATTTCAGGAAGTCGTACTCACCCGTCATTACGAAGGCTGGCGGAAAATTGACCGTCAGATAGTCCATCGCGTTCATGTATTCGCAACATTCTTCCAGATGTTCACCGAACAGGTCCAGCATGATGTCGGCGTGATTGTCGCGGTCTTCCGTCAAGTCGTATACGCCGCAGTTCAAGGCAACAGCCCGCGGAACAAAACCTGCCGGCGGGTTGATTGCCGCTGGCTTCCCGAACCATTCCTTGGAAGCGTCCTGGACTTTCTTGGCGTATTCCGGATTCACGCAATAAATTGAATAAAGTGCCGCGTAGTTTGCTCCGGCGGAATCTCCCACCATAAAGATGTTCTCGGTATCCAGATTGTACTTGCCGGCATTTTCCAGGACCCAGTGCAACACGGCGTCTGTATCTTCCAGGGCTGCCGGGAACTTGTATTCGGGAGCAAGCCTGTAGTTGAAATTCACGCAGGCAAATCCACGCTGGGCAAGGCTCATCAGGTAGTACTTATAGGATTCCTTTTGGCCGTACACGAAGGCTCCGCCATGAACGCTGATGATTACCGGTAGCTTCTGCGCGGCATCCTTGGGAATGTATAGATCCAGCAGATTCCAGTCCCCGAATTTCCCGTACGGAATATCCTTGAACGCAATCACGTCTGCAGGCTCCACGAGCCCGGCATCACGGGACTGGTCGGCTGCAAGCCATTCAACACGATATTTTTCACTGGTCTGGGACATAAGAACCACCTATATTTTAAAATGAATTTAGAATGATTTCTTTAATAAAACAGGCTGTTTTAACCAAATATCCGCCTCCCCTGTACCTAGAAATATTTGTTCTATAATGCGGATTATGTAAACTAAATAATCTAAAATAAAATATGGCTTTTGAATTTTTTGCAAAAGGGATTGCATTCTGGAGAGTTTTATACACCTGTAAAGGAAATATCTTTGTCTCGTGGTGATAACGATGTTTGGAGATAAAGATGTTTGGAAAACTCTTGTCGGTTTCTTCCCTGTTGGTTTTGGCTGGGACTGCGTTAGCTCAGCAACCAATAATCACGACTAACTACACGGCAGACCCGGCTCCCATGGTGCATGGGGATACGCTCTACCTTTACACGACCCACGACGAAGATGACGCCGAAGGGTTCGTGATGTACGATTGGCTGTTGCATACTTCCACGGACATGGTCAACTGGACTAGCCACGGGGCTGTGGCATCCTTGAACGATATCAAGTGGAGTACCAAGACCAATGGCGCCTGGGCTGAACAAGTGGTGGAACGGGATGGCAAATGGTTCATGTACGTTCCTATTCACGGTAACGGAATTTCTGTTCTGGTAGCAGACAATCCCTACGGCCCCTTCAAGGATCCTCTGAACAAGGCTTTGGTTTGGCAGCGCGAACATTGGAACGATATCGACCCCACCGTATGGGTTGACGATGACGGTCAGGCCTACATGTACTGGGGCAATCCGGATCTCTACATGATCAAGCTTAACGAAGATATGATCAGCACTTCCGGCAATATTGTTACCCACCCCAAGGTCAAAGATTACCAGGAAGGCCCTTGGTTCTACAAGCACGACAGCCATTATTACATGGCCTTTGCTTCCACTTGTTGTGCCGAAGGTATCGGTTATGCCATGAGCGACTCCCCCACGGGTCCCTGGACCTACAAGGGCGACATTATGCCCCACTCCTCCCGCAGCAACGGAAACCATCCGGGTATTATTGATTATAAGGGAAAATCCTACGTCTTTGGCCATCATTATCAACTTTGGCATCAAAAATCCGACAAAATGGGCCTAAAATTCCAGCATAAGGAACGCCGTTCTGTTGGCGTTGCCGAAATGAAGTATAATGCTGACGGAACTATCCAGAAGATCGACTGGTGGCCGGATAATGGCGTGGCCCAGCTGGAAGATTTCAACCCCTACAAGCGCGTAGAAGCTGAGACCATGTCTTGGGGCGAAGAAGTGAAGGTCCGTAAGAGCGGTGCCGCCGGCAATACGGTTCTTACCAATCTTACCGACGGCAAGTACACTAAGATCAGCGGCGTGGAATTCGGTGACGCCGGCGCAGAGTCTTTCTCTGCTTCAGTCTTGAGCGTCAAGAGGGCATCTTCTGTTACGGTTCGCTTGGACAAGGTGGATGGTCCCGTAATTGCTAAGGCTGAATTCTCCAAGGACGGCCTTGTGACTGTGCCTGCCGAAGGAGCCGTTGGCAAGCATGACGTATTCTTCATGTTCGCTGGAGATTTCGAGGCTGATTACTGGGAATTTGAAGACAGCAAGACTGCTGTTCCCCAGGGCCCCTTCTGCGAGGCTTTGCTGAAGGATCCCGAAGCCGAGTGCGAATTGCCGGTTATCGGGGCTACGGTCGAAGGCAAGAAGAACATCATCGAATTCGAAAACTACGATGTGGGCGGTGCTGGCAAGGCCTACTACGACATGGATACAGAAAACAAGGGTGGAAAGTACCGCGAAGATCGGGTTGACGTGGTTGCCATCAAGAGCGAAAATGGCGATGGTTATGCCATCGGTTACACCCAGAAGGGCGAATGGCTGGAATACACCGTGAATGTGGAAGTTGACGAAGCCCTCCCCTACGAGATTTCCTACGCGACCGGCATGGAGCGCGCCGGTATCCAGCTCTTCATGGATGACGAACCTATCACCGATGAACTGGAACTGGTGGGAACCGGAGATTTCGACGTGTACACCACATTCAAGGGCAAGACTACCAAGGAACTGGCCAAGGGCGAGCATGTGCTCAAGGTTCTAATGACGACCGACTATGTCAATCTTGACAAGATTGCTTTTGGCACTGCGGAACTCCATACAGACTTTTTGATGGAATCCCCTAGACTGGCAAAGAGGGGATTGCATGAATTCAAGGTCTTTGACCTGATGGGACATCAGCTTGGAATGTTCAAGCTGAACGATGCATCCCTGGTTGTTGATTTTAAGACGGAACTGAGAAACGCCGGATTCAATAATGGAGTTTACATAGTCCGATACGCCTCGGGACGGGCTTTAAGAATCAACTTGGAACGATAATTTAACCTTTCCGTTATTTATCCCACTGGGGCTGCGCACTTCCCCGGTGGGACTTTTTTTACTGAAAACACTACTATCATGTTTGATTGTAATGTGCCGGATTTTCCGGCGGCATGAATTTAGCAAGGTTGACGTCTTTTGAGGTCGTTTTTGGGGGTTGGACGTTCACTTTGCAAACAGTTGTTTGCAAAATTCTTCATTTTTTTTATAAAAATTCCCATTCCTAGCTTGATTTCGTCATTGTTTCAAATAGAAACATTTCTTTCTGATAATCCATTTGGCACGTTTTTTGCAAAATATGGGTGAAATTTAAACACAAGGAATTAATATGGCCGACGAAAATTTGCAGGAACCCTCCGCTGAAGAACGCGCAAAGTTTGAAGAAGATGTACTTAAGGCAGCCCAGGACGCCATGAAAATGGAAGCCGAGGCCAATGCCGAAGCCAGTTCCGAAGAAGCATCCGCAACCCAGGACTCCCCTGCCGACGCCCAGGCTTCTGAAACGGCGGAACCTGCCGCAGAACAGGCTCCCTCCGCCGAGGATTCCCTGAAGGCTGAACTTGCTGCCGCCAACGACCGCAACCTGCGTCTGATGGCCGAATTTGACAACTTCCGCCGCCGCAGCGCCCGCGAACAGCTTGAAATCATTGAAACTGCCAACGGCAAGCTCCTGGAAAAGCTTTCTGAAGTGCTGGATAACTTCGAACGCGCCTTTGCCGCCGAAAACAAGGCCAAGGACCTGGATACCTTTGAAAAGGGCATGCAGATGATCCACGATCAGTTTGCAAAGGTTCTCACCGACGCAGGTCTCGAACAGCTGGACCCCACCGGCCAGGAATTCGACCCCAACTGCCACGAAGCCCTGATGCAGCAGCCTTCCGAAGAAATCCCCGAAAATCACGTGGTGACGGTCTTTATGAAGGGTTACAAACTGAAAAATAAGATCCTGAAGCCCGCCAAGGTGATTGTTTCATCTGGCAAGGCATAATAAGGAATTGTTTCAAATTAAAACATTTTGCTGTTTGGCACGGGATTTGCTTTTAACTCGGCGAAACAGATTGGTTCTCAGAATGAACCGCAGACTTTAAATAGGAGACTCAAAAATGAGCAAGATTATCGGTATCGACCTTGGTACAACCAACAGCTGCGTTTCCGTTATGGAAGGTGGCAAGCCCGTAGTGATCGCAAACGCAGAAGGTTTCCGCACTACTCCGTCTATCGTTGCTTTCGGCAAGACTGGCGAACGTCTGGTTGGCCACGTTGCTAAGCGTCAGGCTATTACCAACCCCGAAAAGACCATTTACTCCATCAAGCGTTTCATGGGTCGCTCCGCTGGCGAATGCTCCGCTGTGGAAAAGAACATGCCGTACAAGCTCGTTGGTACCGGTTCCGATCCTATCCGCGTGCAGATCGACGACAAGCAGTTCGCTCCTCCCGAAATTTCCGCTGCAGTTCTTCAGACCATGAAGAAGATTGCTGAAGACTACCTGGGCGAAACCGTTTCCCAGGCTGTGATTACCGTTCCGGCTTACTTCAACGACGCTCAGCGTCAGGCTACCAAGGACGCCGGTAAGATCGCTGGCCTTGAAGTTCTCCGTATCGTGAACGAACCGACCGCTGCAGCCCTCGCCTACGGCCTCGACTCCAAGAAGAGCGAAAAGGTTGCCGTGTATGACCTTGGTGGTGGTACCTTCGATATCTCCATCTTGGAAATCGACGACGGTATGTTCTCTGTGAAGTCCACCAACGGCGACACCATGCTTGGCGGTGACAACTTCGACGAAGTCATCATTGACTGGATCAACGACGAATTCAAGAAGGAAAATCCGTCCATCGACCTGAAGAAGGACAAGATGGCTCTCCAGCGTTTGAAGGATGCTGCTGAAAAGGCAAAGATTGACCTTTCTGCTACCACTTCTACCAACATCAACCTCCCCTTCATCACCGCTGACGCAACTGGCCCCAAGCACTTGGACCTGACCCTCAGCCGTGCAAAGTTCGACCAGCTGACCGCTCACCTGGTGGAACGCTCCATGGAACCCTGCCGCAAGGCTATCGCAGACTCTGGCCTCAGCCTGTCTGAAATCGACGAAGTGATCCTGGTTGGTGGTTCTACCCGTATCCCGGCCGTTCAGGAAGCTGTTAAGAAATACTTCGGCAAGGAACCCAACAAGACTGTGAACCCGGACGAAGTCGTGGCTATCGGTGCTGCTGTTCAGGGTGCTGTTCTTAGCGGCGACTCCGCTGTGAAGGACGTTCTCCTCCTCGACGTGACCCCGCTTTCTCTGGGTATCGAAACTCTCGGTGGCGTCATGACCAAGCTCATCGACCGCAACACCACCATCCCCACCAAGAAGAGCCAGGTGTTCTCTACCGCTGAAGACAACCAGCCGGCAGTGACCATCCATGTTCTCCAGGGTGAACGTGAATTTGCTCGCGACAACCGTACCCTCGGTAAGTTCGACCTCACCGACCTCCCGAAGAAGCCCCGCGGCGTTCCTCAGATCGAAGTGACCTTCGACATCGACGCTAACGGTATCGTCCACGTTTCCGCTAAGGACAAGGAAACCGGCAAGGAACAGTCCATCAAGATTACTTCCTCCAGTGGCCTCTCCGAAGACGAAATCAACAAGATGGTGAAGGACGCCGAAGCAAACGCTGCCAAGGATAAGGAACAGCGCGAACTGGTGGACGTCAAGAACCAGGCCGAACAGATGGCTTACCAGGTCGAAGCTCAGCTCAAGGAAGTTGGCGACAAGCTGCCGGCCGACACCAAGGCTCAGATTGAAGCTGCTATCCAGGAAATCAAGGACAAGAAGGACAACGGTACCAAGGAAGAAATCAAGGCCGCTATGGACAAGCTCCAGAACATGATGAGCTCCATGGCTCAGGCTGCCGGTGCCGCTGGTGCACAGCCGGGTCCTCAGCCGGGTGCTTCTGAACAGCCGAAGTCCGACAAGAAGAACGACGGTCCGGAAGTTGTCGACGCTGAAGTCGTTGACTAATTAACAGGTACGAGGTCGCTCGCAAGCTCGCTTTCAGGGCGCTACGCTTTGAGGTATGAGCTGTGAGCAGGCCTTGCAAATGGTGTTTTCCTGTCTTTTTGAGGCAGGAGCACCTTTTTGCTATAAAGTTCTAAATAACCTCAAAGCACCGTAAGGTGCGACCTCATTGCTCAAAGGGAGCCGAAGGTGACCGACCTGAAAGCTCCGAAGGAGCGAGCTATATGGCAGATAAAAGAGATTATTACGAAGTTCTAGGCGTCGGTAAGGACGCAAGTGCTGACGAAATCAAGCACGCTTATAAGAAGCTTGCCATTAAGTACCATCCGGATAAGAACCCGGGTGACAAGGAAGCTGAAGAAAAGTTCAAGGAAGCTGCAGAAGCTTACGACGTTCTTTCCAATCCTGAAAAGCGCAAGAACTACGACCAGTTCGGCTTTAACGCTCCTGGTGGCGGTTTCGGCGGTGGCGGATTTGGCGGCGGTGGCTTCGGAAGCTTCGAAGACATCTTCAGCCAGTTTGGCGATATCTTTGGCGGTGGCTTTGGTTTTGGCGGCGGTGGCCGTGGTCGTAGCCGTAAGGCAGGCCCCCCCCGCGGAAACGATTTGCAGATCAAGGTGGCTTTAAGCTTTAAGGAAATCTTCGAAGGTTGCACCAAGAAGGTTCGCCTGAAGCGTTATACTCCCTGTACCGAATGTAACGGCAAGGGTGGCGAAAATGTTACTGAATGTAGCACTTGCCACGGCACCGGCCGAGTTCGCAGAGCAACGGGCGGTTTCTTCCAGATGATTTCTGAAAGTGCCTGCCCCACTTGTAACGGTATGGGCGAAGTCATTGCAAAGCCTTGTTCCAACTGCCGTGGCGAAGGCCGTGTGCAGGAAACCGAAGAAATCTCCATCAAGATTCCGGCAGGTGTTTCTGAAGGCCAGTACCTGAACCTCCGTGGCGAAGGTAACTGCGGTCCTCGTGGCGGTGCTTGCGGCGACTTGCTTGCCGTAGTGACGGAAAAGCCCGATGACTTCTACACCCGCGAAGGCGATGACCTGCACTGTGAAGTGAAGGTTCCCGTACATCGCCTGGTTCTTGGCGGTACCCAGCGCATTCCTACTCTGGAAGGCGACGAAGTGCAGATCAAGATTGCAGCCGGCACTCAGGCTGGCAGCATCCTACGTCTCCGTGAACAGGGACTGTACCCGCTGAACAAGCGTGGAGACCGCGGAAGCCTCTACGTCGAAATCGGCGTTGAAATTCCCAAGGATCTTTCCAAGGAAGAAAAGGAACTCTACCAGCGTTTGGCCGAACTCCGCAAGGACAAGGAAACCGCCCAGGAAGAGAGCTTCCTCGAAAAGATGAAGAACCTGTTCAAGTAACACTTTTAGGTGTCATCCTGAGCGAAGTCGAAGGATCTAGTTATAGAGTCCCCGAGGCAATAAAAGCCCCGGGGATTTTTTATGGTTAGATTTTATTTTTATGAGTAACACATCTCTTACCTACTGGTGTTTAATAGAGGTAAGTGAGCAGGATTGTTATGAAAATTTTGATTTTGAATGCTAGCCCCCGCCCAAAGGGAAACATCAGCTCCATGCTTCGCGTCATGGAAGACATGCTTGTCGCCAGCGGTGCAGAAGTGGAATTTATTGATGTCTGCAAGTTGCAGGTTCGCCCCTGCATCGGTTGCATGAAATGCCGCAGTGAACGCAAATGCGTTCTGGCAGAAGATGATTCCCAAAAAGTTCTATGCAAGATTCAGGAATGCGATGGACTGATTGTGGGATCTCCTTGCTATTGGGGGAATATGACGGGGCAGCTGAAGGTGTTGTTTGACCGAATGGCCTACGGCATGTTGGATGACAGCGGGCATGGATTCCCCAAACCTTTATTGAAAGGTAAGAAGGCTGTTATTGTAAGCACCAGTACTACCCCGTGGCCCTTTAACGTTTTGTTTAAGCAGACCTCTGGCGCGGTGCGGGCCATCAAGGAAGTGATCGGCTGGAGCGGTTTCAAGATTGTGGGCTCCGTGCAGAAAGGCGGCACCCATATGCGCCAGGGCTTGACTGATAGCGAGATTATGAAATGCCGGAAGGCGGCAAGAAAACTACTTTGATTGAAGATGCCATCCTACCCCCTGTATTGGGGGGAAGGTGCTAGAATGTTGATGGCGGTCTAAATGAGCGAAAGTTCTATTTGGACCGCCGTTTTTTTTCACTTTTTAAACATGTTGGCTGTCTAAAAACGAAATTTAAGGGGTTAGACCGCCATTTTCCCTTCTGAAGTATTTCTGTAAAGTGTAAAATGATGTTTTTTCTGGTTTGTAAGTGAGTAAATGGCGGTCCATATTTCATTTTTTTTTGATTTGGACCGCCACCCTTCAAAATTTTAGCTGAAAAATTGGCGGTCTAAATGGGCAAAACGTATTGTTTGGACCGCCAGAATCAGCGTTTGAACGAATTAGAAGTAACGATTTAAAATAGAAATGTGTGAATTAAATTAGCGAACAACCTTCAAGTACATGCTGCGGCCGGATTGGTTCCGGAGTTGTACGATGTAGCCTTTGCGAGGGGCGTTGCCCAAGGGTATAGTGGAAGGGCCGTTAATCTGGCGACGGGTCAGCAGAACGCCTTGTAGGTCATGGATTGTCAATTGCATGGGCTGAACTGGAGCAGTGATATGCAGGTCTCCCCCGCTTCTTGATACATGAATGAATTGCGGTGTAGCTTGCAGAACGATGATTGAATTCGTGGTGTCGCGACCAGTCGTATCGACAACGGAGGTGTCGGCGGTACTTGTATCCACCACACTTGTATCGGGTTCCACAAACGGGTGTTCCGGATCGTTCACCACCAGCTTGAAGGTCATCTTGCTTTCGCAACCGGAGCCATTGACGAATGTGGTCTTGTAGTAACCGCTGTTCTGCCACTGTAAATTCTTGAAGCGGACTTCGCGACCCAAGTAATAGAAGTTATCAGGGCCACTCCAAGTCCAGCGGCCACCATCCCAAGGATGAGGGCCAATAACCAGAGAATCACCGGGATTGACTGTAATTTCTGTAGTTTCGTTCCAGCTGCCATCGTGAATCTTGACGTAAGGAATAATGGTATCTGCAGCACATTTTCCTTCGCCCTTCACACCATCAATAATCATGGTAACCATGGATTGGGCCGCGGCGGTAACATTCAGCGAACCACCCGAGATAGCGATGTCAGCATCTGCCTTCAATGCGGCAGGCAAGGTAAAGCGATTGACTTTTGCCTTGGTTCCTACGGCGTCAAACTTGCTCAAATCAAAGGTGTATTTCGCATCGGTGCTGCCAGTATTCAATACCACCAGCACCAAGGAACCGTCTTCGCGGATAGCTGCCAGGGTGTTGCTGTTGTCGCTATCGATAAAGCGGGAGCCTGGGCGAATGGCTCGACTAAAGGCGGCGTGCATGTAATAACGGGGTGCATAGCTAAAAGTCTGGCTCTTGTGATTTGCTGTAATGGTGCGCCAGTTCTCCGCCGGGTCAGAAAGCTGCCAATCCACCCAAGCGCTGGCGTGCATGTCTCGCAAGTCGTGGAGAATCACGTCCGCCATCCAGAGGGTAATATCCAAATCGCCGCTACGATGGAGTGGGCCGGATTCAGACTGCCAAATACGCTTGTCGTTGGCAAAGGCGGCGTTATACAGCTTGCCGCGGGAATCGTAGCCGGAATAGCTGTGAGTGTTCACCTGGAACATATAGGATTTTGCTTCGTCGCTGTAACTGTTGAAGCGGGCCAAGGCGTCACCGATGTTGGATTCGTCGGCGGCACTGACAGAGGTCTCTGGGAAGAGTCCCTTTTTCTTGAGGGCCTTCCCCAGTTCCACAATCATTTCGGACTGTTTGTTCTTGAAGCCACAGCCTTCCTGGTCGCCGTTGGCCTTCCACCAGCCAGCACTAGGTTCGTTGAAAGGTTCCACAGTGCGGAAGGTGATGCCCCATTCTTCCTTGAAATGCTTTGCCACTTCGGAAAGGTAGTCGGCGAAATCGTCAAAGTAGTCGGACTTCAGGTTGTCTGCGCCGTTGACGCCACCAGAAACGCAGCCGCTGTTGGTCATCCACCAGGGAGGGGAATTGGAGAAAGCTTCGAAAATGGGATTCTTTACCTTCTTGGCCAAGCCGAAAAGGATGTTTCGTTGGGTGGGGTCTGCGGTCCAGTCGAAATCGCCTTTTTCAGTGGGCTTGTACCCGGGAATTGCGGCTCCCCCGTCGCCCTTGGTCAGGTGATTATGTCCTGGCTGGTCTCCCCCGCCGATATTGTAACGGAAAATGTTGTAGCCCAGGCCCGAATCCGGGTCTGCAATGGCTCCCAAAAGTTTGGTGTAATTAGCTTCGCTCCAGCCGCCGGCCAGTTCCGCCCACCAGCAAAGACTGGTGCCCCAGCCTTCGAAATGCTGGTACTTTTTGCCAGGATCCACCACAACCTTGGTCTGTGCGTTTGCCCCGCCAAAAGCGAGAGCCGTAAACACAGCCGCCCCAATAAACTTTTTACCCAATCTCATGAACATAAAAATCTATTATTTTCTTCTAAAACGGATAAAAAATATGCCTCCCCCATGGACAAATTATCCTATCAAAATGTTCTTTTGGTTTACTAGAGCGCCTTATAAAACATATATTCCCATTAAGCAAGGCATTTGCCGCGCAGATAGGTTGGGTTTTTATGAATTTTAAGAGGTTTTTGATTGGTTTTGGCGTGTGTGCCTCGGTTTTTGGAGTTGCTAGCGCTGCCAGCGTCTCGGATTGTGCGTCCAATTTGAAAATTGACGGTGTTCTGACCAATCTTTATAAGGATTTGAAGTTGCCGGCCAACGGTTCGGGGATTTCTGGCTGCGAGAACATGCGTTTTTACTGGACCTCCAGCGATACCACCTTTTTGAAGAACGACGGAACCATTGCCGCCCGCCTCGTCAACCAGAATAAGACGGTGCAGCTGTCCGTGAACATCACCGACGGAACCCAGTTCGAAACCAAGAAGTTCGACGTTTCCATTCACGGTTACGAACCCTATTCCAACTATCTTTTCATTTATTTCCCGGCCAACGACAACGAGAATATCTATTACGCCATCAGTAACGACGGTTACAATTTTGCTGCCATGAATGGTGGCAAGCGAGTGGTGGCCGCCGATACGGTCGCCCTGAAGAAGGGACTTCGTGATCCCCATATTTTGCGCGCACCCGACGGCTATTTCTACATGGTAAATACCGACATGAAGAGTGCCGAAGGTTGGTCGAGCAATCGCGGCATGGTGCTGATGCGCTCCAAGGATCTGGTCAGCTGGACTCACAGTACGGTTCATTTCCCGGACAAGTACAAGGGTACTAATTTTGCCAACGTGACTCGCGTGTGGGCTCCCGAAACTATCTGGGACAAGGATTATCAAAATACCGACGGCAGCAAGGGCCGCCTGATGATTTATTTCTCCTTGCTGACCAACGACGGGACCATTCCCTACGATAAGGTTTATTACCTGTACGCCAACGACGACTTTACCGATGTGCTGGGCAAGCCCACCTATTTCTTTGACCGCGGTTCCGCCACCATCGATATGGACATCGTCTACAACGATAACGACGGACTTTACCATGCCTTCTTCAAGAACGAGGGCGACGGCGGCATTTGCAAGACTACAGCCAAGACTTTGACGGCCCCCGCTGGCAAGGAAGGCTCCCAGTGGAGCAAGCCCAGCGGCACTCTGCAGCAGACCAAGGAAGCGGTGGAAGGCGCTGGCGTCTTTAAGCTGATCAACCAGGATTCCTGGATTCTCATGTACGACTGCTACATGAACGGTCATTACCAGTTTACCAGCAGCCCCGACCTGACCAACTTTACCTTTGTGCAAGACACCAAGATGGCGGGGGCATTCACTCCACGCCACGGCACGGTGCTGCCCATTACCGCCGAAGAAACGGCTGCCCTGATGAAGGCCTTCCCCACTGCGGATTTTGAGCCCAAGGTGATTGACATTCCTGAAACTGTTGCCAAGTTGGATGACGGCCAGGTGGCTGTGAAGCCTTGTTCTGGAACAAAGATTGTGCCTTATGTAAAAGTTGGGGATAGTTGGACAGAGACCACAAACCTTTTGGTAGAACCGGGTAGCAGCATTACCTTTGGCCCCCATCCTTGGGACGGGAAGATTTGGAGTTGGAGCGGTCCTGCGGAATTTGGTGCAACCACCCGCGAAGTCGCCCTGAATGATTTGCAGTGGCAGAACAGCGGCATTTACACCGTGGAATATACCAATGAAACGGGCTGCAAGAGCTACGAGAAAATCAAGGTTGTGGTAAACGATCCGGAACACCCCTATGTGGAACCGGAGGAACCTGACACAACGCTCGCCGATACAACGGAAAGTATTGGCCGCTGGAACGTAGAATTCTCCGCAGTTCCTGTTCGTGTTCAATATTTCAACATAAACGGAAAACTACTGCCCGGAAAGCCCAGGCAGCCTGGTATGTACCTCCGCAGGGAATTCTTGAATAACGGACTAGTTCAGACTCAAAGAATCCGTCAATAAGGTACATTTAGAAAACGCAATAAAACCGCTCGCGAGTTCAGCTGAATTCGCGGGCTTTTTGTTGCCTCGTGGGAGGCGTCAAAAACGAATCGTTTTACGATCTACTTTTCTTCTGCGGCGTCCTTAGACTTTGCTACAGACGCTGATGCTACATGCTTTCGCCTGGGAACGAGGTGCCGCTTGACGGGACCATTCCCTGCATGGGTTGGCATCGCTTTCGCCTTTGCCGAGAGAGTGTTCGTGACGTGGGTTTCACCCACGGATTCGCATTGACCGGTAAATAGGTGATGGTTCATTGCCATATGTATTTAAAAGATACTACACATTTTCCAGATGTCAACTTTTGAAGGACATTTTTTTGCCGCAATAGCACGAAGAATTCAAAAAACACCTTTTTTCGGACATATCCCTTGCGTGGCTAACGAACGTTAGTTAGATTTTAGCTAACGATTATTAGTCAAAAGGAGGATGGAATGTTTATTTACTGTTTTTTTTATATATCTTTCGGTAAAAATCTTCAATGGAGTTTGAACATTCATGAGTGAAACGCTTTCTACGAAGGAAAAGATTCTTGCCACATCTCTGGATTTATTTGCAGAGAAGGGTTTTGAAGGTACGTCGGTGGATATGATTGCTGCCGCCATAGGGATTAAAGGTCCTTCGTTGTATAAGCATTTCAAGGGCAAGGCCGAAATTTTAGACGCCCTCATTACAAAGGTGAGTGGCTATTACACGACAAAGTTTGAAGACTCCGGTCATTTGGCACACCGTGATCATAGAACAGATGATCTCCCCCGCTCCATAGAAGAATTGATCCATTCCACATTCGCAAGGATCAACTTTACTATGCACGATGAGACCGTCCAGAAAATGAGAAGGTTTCTGACTATTGAGCAATTTCGAAATTCAAGAATTGCAGAACTTGCAAACTTTCACAGCTATGAAGGATTGCACCAGAGATTCTCAAAGCTGTTTACGGCACTGATGAAGACAGGGCTGCTTGTGGAAGGTGACGCTAACATTATGGCTTTGGAATTTATCGCTCCAGTTTCCTTGATGATCCAGTCATACGACCGCGACCCGTCCAAGGAAAAAGAAATCGTAAAGAAAATCAAGGCTCATTTAAAGCACTTTGGCGATACTTACGGGAAGCAGTAATTATGTCCTGCAGCAATGAATTTATCGATTTCATTCAAGATGTCTTAAGTGATGTTGGCGATGTTCGTGCAAAGAAAATGTTCGGCGACTGGATGATTTATGTAGACGAAAAGCCTGTGGTTCTTGCATGCGATGACATGGCCTACGTGAAAAAATTGCCGGAAATCACAGACCTTATGGAAGAAGCGGAATGCGGAGTCCCTTATGAGGGAGCCAGGGAACATTACATCCTGGAAATGGAACAGCAGTCCCATGTTCGTGATGTAGTTCAAAAACTGGTGGAAGTCATACCAACACCGAAGAAGAAGAGAAAGTAACGAATTTCCGTTTAATAACTTCGTTATTCTTGATAATGCGTCTCGGTCATAAAAATAAACAAGTTTATTTTTGCGACGCTCGACTTAGTTATCAATTAATAACTTCGTTATTGTTGATAATCGGCTCGGAAATGCCCATGCAAGCATGGTCGCTTCACTCGCCTTAGTTATCAATTAATAAGTGTTTAAAAGGAGAATTACAATGGATCAGAATCAGAAATTTTGTCAGAGCTGCGGCATGCCTCTCACTGCAGAAGTGATGGGTTCCAACGCTGATGGCCGCAAGAATGAAGACTACTGCGTTTACTGCTACAAGGATGGCGCATTCCTTCAGAATTGCACCATGGAAGAAATGGTAGAACATTGCGCCCAGTTTGTGGACGAAGTGAACAAGCACATGCCCAAGCCTATGACCAAGGAAGAATACAAGCAGATGATGATGAATTACTTCCCCATGCTGAAGCGCTGGAAGAAATAAGGATTCTTTATGTGCAACTGTTCCAAAATGATTGCAATTTGCGGTTTAAACTGCGAGACTTGTGACGCCTATATCGCCACCAAAAACAACGACGATGAACTTCGCGCCCAGACCGCAAAGAAGTGGGCCGAGATGAACAACGCTCCGGAAATCACGCCGGAAACAATCAACTGCGCTGGATGCCGCGGCAATGGTGTCAAGTTCTATTTCTGTAGTCACCTCTGCCCCATCCGAAAATGCTGTACCGAAAAGGGCTTGGAACATTGTGGCCAATGTGCTGAAATGGACCGCTGTGAAACGGTCCAGATGATTCACGGCAACAATGCCGATGCAAAAAGCAATCTTTGCGGATTGAAAAAAAATCTAAAATGAGGTGGCATTTTTTCTTTGGTCAGGTGTTTCAACAGTAAAAAGAAACATCCTCTCAGGAGAAAAAATGAAACGAGTATTTTTTGGATTGTTGGTTCTAGCTATTGGCGTAATGATGTTATTGCGAGCCATGGGAATTGAATCTTTTGACTGGTTCTTTAACATGGAATGGAAACCCTATATTTGGCCCATTGCTGTAATCCTTATCGGCATTGGCACCATTTTCCATAAGGCCCGCCATAAGCATTGCGACCACATGCGCGTTAAGGATTCTTCAGACGCCATGGACGAAAAAGGCTTCATGAAGATTGAAGCAACTCTTTCTGGTCATAAGTACAACTTGAAGGGTGAAGATTTTTCTGGAGCAAAGATTAATGCATTCCTGGGAGGAGTGTCCCTTGACCTTCGCAATGCAAACTTTGCAGACGAATCTGAAATTAAGATTGACGCCTTTATGGGTGGTGCAGAAATTTTCGTTCCCCAAGACATTCAAGTAAAGATTTACTCTTCCTGCATTTGCGGCGGCGTAAAGAATGATAAACCTGCTACCGTCACAGATTCAAGCAAGACCTTGCATATTCATGCCGAATGCCTCTTCGGCGGCGTAGACATCAAGCGTTAACGCTCTGCGGTAAAGCTGTCAAACTAAAGATTGGTTTGCAGGATTTTCTCCTGTTCGTCGGCCCATTCCTCGAAGGTGTCGTCGGCAATGTGGGCCTTGGCCTGCTGCATCAGGTGAATGTAGAAATGCAGATTATGAATCACCGAAAGAGTCCACCCCAGGGGCTCTTTTGCTTTATGCAGATGACGCATGTAGCCGCGGCTGTAGTTGCGGCAGCAATAGCAATCGCAGTTTGGGTCCAGGGGTGTTTTAAAGTCGTGGGCGAACTTCTGGTTCTTGTAGCGGAGAATGCCCTGGCTGGTGTAAACCAGACCATCCTGGGCGTTTTTGGCGGGCAGAATGCAGTCGCACATATCTACCCCGCGCTTGATCAATTCCAGAAGATTCCAGGGAGTGCCTACACCCATGACATAACGGGCGCGGTCTTCGGGCAAATGGTCGGTGCAGAAGTCCGCAATCTCGTACATGGTTTCCACTGGTTCGCCTACAGAGAGGCCGCCCATGGCATAACCGTCGGGACCCACTTCCTTAAGCGCCTCGATAGACTTCAGTCGCAGATCCTTGTGCATGCCACCTTGGACAATGCCGAAAAAGTACTGCGGATAACCGTGGATAGGCGGATTCGCCTCCAGCCATTCCTTGGCCTCGCGAGTCCACTTGAGGGTCAGTCGCAAGGATTCGTCGGCTTCATCCACTGTGCTGGGGTACGGTGTACATTCGTCAAAGGCCATGATGATATCCGCACCGATTTCCCGCTGGGCCTGCATGACGCTTGCGGGCGTGAACATATGCATGGAACCGTCTTGCAAACTCTTGAAGCGGACGCCTTCTTCGGTAATCTTGCGGAACTGCTTGAGACTCCACACCTGGAATCCGCCGCTATCCGTAAGCATAGGGCCGTTAAAGCCCATGAACTTTTGGACGCCGCCTGCCTCTGCCACGGTCTTTGTGCCCGGACGCAGGTAAAGGTGGTATGTGTTGGCCAGAATGATTTCCGCTTCCATCTCCTTGATGTCGCGGGAGGTAATCCCCTTGACGGTGGCGTTGGTGCCTACCGGCATAAAGATGGGCGTTGTCACGTCGCCGTGGGCGGTGTGAATCACCCCAAGGCGGGCCTTGGATTTCTTGGACGTCTTCTTCAATTCAAAGGGATTAGCGTTCATCAAGTAGAAAGGTAGAAAAAGAACATCTACTTCTTCAAGTTTTTCTTGGCCATGAGGCGAAGCTCCACCATTTGCCTGCGCCAGATGTCGGCATCGATGGCGGGGAATCCTGCCACGGTGCGACCTGCGGGAACGCTCTTGGTAACGCCGGCTTTCGCGGTGATAATAGCCCCGCGGCCAATGGTAAGATGACCTGCCGCTTTTGCACCACCGGCAATGTTCACATCATCTTCTACGATGGTGGTGCCGCCTAATGCTGTTTGGGCGGCCATAAAGATATTGTTACCTAGAACGCAGTTGTGCCCGATTTGAACCATGGCATCAAAGTGACAATCGTTGCCGATGGTGGTGGGCGAAATAAAGCCTGCGGCCACTACGGTGTTTGCGCCGAAGCTGCAATTGTTTCCGATGTGGACTCCTGCCAGGTGCGGTACCATACGGCGCTTGCCCTGATATTCGTAGAAACCAAAACCGCGGCTACCGATTACTACTCCGGCCTGAAAGATGCAACCCTCCCCTATGACCACATTGGGGTAAACGACAACGTTGGCTTCTAGCTTACAGCCAGGACCTATGACGGCCCCCGGCATAATTACACAGCCTGGACCGATTTCTGCGGAAGGGGCAATATGAGCGGCTGCATCACCTGATGTTCCTGCCACTAAAGCGGAACCGTATTTTTCTAAAAAGCAGACCATGGAGTGGTAAGGATTTTCCACCGGAACCAGGCTGCGAACCTTTGGAAAAATTTTGCGGAGGTCGGCCGCGGTGCTATCCTGGGAGGCGGCTTGCGGCATATTGGCGGGCACATAAAGCACACCGGCTTCGCACTTGCTTAAATCGTCTGCAGAAAAACCGTTTGCCCCTGTAATGCTCTTGACGTTCCCGGTCCAGAAACTGATATCTGTTGCAGTCGCTTTTTCCAAAGACGCGAATCCGTTGATTTCAACGCCTTCTACAATCACGGGTTTCATTAGGACCCCAGTGAGAGAATTTTGACTTTGCAGGCGTAATCGATCTTTACCTGATTTCCCAATTTACCGGTTAGATCTTCTCCGTCCAGCTGTAAAAATTCATCTTCCGCAAAATCAAGTGTCAGAGACTTCGCTTTCTTTGAAACGAGGAAAAACTTCTTGACGAAATTTCCTAAAAGCGGGACGGACCCAATGGCGATTGCTGCGAGGAACATGAACATGTTCGGCACGCAGACGACTTCTAATAGGCCGTCAGCCATGTCCGACTTGTAGAACGGTTGGGACCCGCCTGCAAAACTGGGAATGTTTCCTACGATGACTGTCCGATGCCCTGAAACATCCTGAGAATGTTCGACGTTTTCGGCGTCTATAAAACGGATTTTTCCCTGTTTTAGAGTGTAGTTCCTGTCGGCAAAGAAACGGTCTACGTAATGAATTCTGTTGGCGATAACGGAATTGGAATTGAATGCGCCCTGGGAGCGGTCTCTGTTAAAGTCGTGGGCGATTCGTGCGTCGATGCCGCCCGAAAAATAGTTGGCGAAGGCAATCTTCCCGTTCACCTTCCAGATGTCGAAAGGGCGAGCCTTGGATTGGAGAAGACGGCGGACCAGGAACAGCAAACCTTTATCGACGTACGGCTTGTAAAGGTTCAGAACTCGGGCAAGGTCGTTTCCGGTTCCCAGGGGAATCAAACCGATTTTTACGGTTTTTGCATATTCCGAAGACACCAGCACAGACAGCACCGAAGAAACGGTTCCGTCACCGCCTACGGCAATCAAGGTCTCTGTATTTTCAAGAGCATCTGTAATCTGCTTTTCCATACCCTCGTGAACGGTGAATTCAGCCTTCCACTGGTCATCCTTGTAATTCATGGATGCCATGATTTCGGGCAGGAACTTATAGATTTCCTTGCCCTGGCCACCGCCGCTAATTGGGTTTATAAGAAAAACAAACTTGTACACTAAAAATCCTCAGAATTAATACTGGTCTTGACGGAGTGCTTCCTTGATTTCGATGTAATGTTCTACGCCTTCGTTAAATTTACGAATTTCGTCATCGGTTAGTTGGCGGGCCACTCGCGCGGGGGATCCGACAATAAGACTTCCCTCGGGATATTCCTTGTTTTGAGGGACCAGGGACCCGGCGGCCACCACGGAATTCTTGCGGATGCGAGAACCATCCATCACGATGGCTCCCATTCCCACCAGCACATTGTCTTCGATGGTGCAGGCGTGGAGAACCGCATTGTGGCCCACGGTTACATTGTTGCCGACATGAACGCCCACATCTGTAGAAAGGTGGATGGTCACGTTATCCTGGATGTTGGTTCGCTTGCCAATTCGGATCTCGGCCAGGTCGGCTCGTATGACGGAGTTGTAAAATACAGAGGAATCATCCCCGATTTCCACATCACCAATTAGACGCGCTCCTTCTGCCAGGAATACGCGCTCTCCAATGACGGGCTTCTTGCCCTTGTACTCGATAATATTTGCCATACTATTTCAAGGTCCCGTAATGTGCCACCATTTCTGGTGTGATTGCCTTGGGGCGTCCGCGGTTCAAGTCCACCAACACCCATTGGGTCTCAGATTCAAAAATAATCTTACCGTCGCTGATTCGTTCAAAGCGACACTTTCGTTTGCTAACTACCGTTGTAAAAGAATCAACCCAGGTGGTTCCCTTGATTTCGTCGCCAAGGAAGGCCTGGTTCCTGTATTCGATATGCTGTACGCGAATCATCCAGCCGCAGTTCATTTCGCGCATGAGGGCTGTGCCGCCGCATTGCTCGGAGTGATTCTTCGAAATGTCCTGGATCCACTGGACAGACCATACATTGTTAAAATGATGGTTGTCGTCGATCATCTCGGGAGTGACCTTGAAAGTTTCAGTATGAACCAGAGGTTCCCAGTTGCTATTTTCTTCGGCCATCTTTTCCTCGACTGCTATTCGAATGATTTTACCAGGGTGGGTATCGCTAATTCAAATTTAACACCATACCAGTGATTTTCTGCGTCGTCAACCGTATTTTCTATGGCTTTTAGGGTAAAGTCTGCCGCAATTTTTACGGCTTCCATGGTGCTCTTGCCTCGCATCTTGGCTCCGGTAAAGGCCGAGGCATAGATGTCGCCGGTTCCATGGCACCACATTGAGACTTTTTTGTGCTCGTAATGGTTCAGCTCACCGTTTTCGTAAACGGCAATACCGGTGTAGCCTTCCCTGAAGCCGATGCCGGTCATGATGACGCTCTTTGTACCCAGGTCGCAGAGGCGCTTGCATAGTTCCGTAATGTAGGGGCGGTCATACTCTTCGGTATATTCCATGCCGGTCAGGTAGCTTGCCTCTGAAATGTTAGGGAGCAGTACGTCCGCTTCGGCGCAAAGGCGCTTCATGGCTTCAACGAAGTTCATGTCGAAACCGGCATAAAGCTTGCCTGCGTCGGCGAGAACCGGGTCTACAATGCGGAGAGCGCCCTCATTGCCGGTTGTGGCCATGATTTCGCGGACAATGTCTACCTGGCGTACACTTCCCAAATAACCGGTATAAAAGGCGTCAAACTTAATGCCTTCCTTCACCCAGTGATCTCGAATGGGCAGTAAATCGTCGGTCAGGTCCCTGAAGGTGTACCCCTTGAAACGTCCTGTATGGGTGCTAAGTACGGCCGACGGAAGCACGGCACACTCGATACCGCAGGCGGAAACGATAGGCAGGGCCACCGTAGAGGAACACTGGCCAAAGCAGGAAATATCCTGGATCGTAAGGACTCGCTTATACATGCGTCCAAATGTAGTAATTAAAGGGGCGAAGACGGATTTTCCAAGCGTTTAACGTGATAGGGCTAATATTTTTTAAAATATTTAAACCGTAATCTCATTGTAAAGAAAGTTTAAGTTATATTTCTCTCAAAAATATGGAGTATTTGTATGGATTGGAATCAGTTTACTAGCCTCACTTCCGATGATATGCAGGCTATTTGGAATTTCGGTACCAAAGATCCGTTCTCGATCCTCGGTATCCATCCGCTGAATACCGATAAGGGTGTTAAGACTGTTATCCGCACTTACCAGCCCCAGGCCAGCTACATCCGTGGCGAATCCTGCGACGGCGAGTTCGAGTTTGATTTTGTAAAGCTGGGCGATACCGGTTTCTTCGAAGCAGTCCTCGACAAGGATTACGAACCGTTCTTCTACAACCTGATTATCCGTCAGGGCGACGGTATTGAATATACCCTTACCGACCCTTACGCATTCCTCCCTGTGCTGTCTGACTTTGACCGCCACCTGATTGCCAGCGGAACCCATTACGAACTGTATCGTAAGCTGGGTGCCAATATTGTTGAACATCAGGGCTTCAAGGGCATCCATTTTGCTGTGTGGGCTCCCAATGCCCGCGCCGTTTCCGTCATTGGCAACTTCAACAGTTGGGATGGCCGCCGCCACCAGATGCGCATGCTTGGCGGATCCGGCATTTGGGAAATCTTCATCCCGAACTTGGGCGAAGGCGAACTGTACCGTTTCGAAATCCATGGTGCCGACGGCAACATCCACGTGAAGGTAGACCCTCTGGCAAAGCTTTCCGAAGTGCGTCCGGCAACCGCTTCCATTACCACCCATCTGGATGGTTACGAATGGGGCGACGACCTGTACATGTACACCCATTACGCTACCAAGGTCTTTGGTAGCCCCATGAACGTTTACGAAGTCCACGCCGGTTCCTGGCGTCGCGACCCCGCAGATCCGGACCGTTTCTTGAATTGGGAAGAACTGGCAGAAACCCTCATTCCTTACCTGAAGGAAATGGGCTACACCCATGTGGAATTCCTGCCCCTGGCAGAACACCCGCTGGATGAATCCTGGGGTTACCAGGTCACCGGTTACTACTCCCCCACCAGCCGCTACGGTACTCCCGACCAGTTCCGTAAGTTCGTGGACCTTTGCCACCAGAACGAAATCGGCGTGATTATCGACTGGGTCCCCGCCCACTTCCCCAAGGACGCTCATGCACTGGGCCGCTTCGACGGTACCGCCTGCTATGAACACGCTGACCCCCGCCAGGGCGAACACCCCCACTGGGGCACCTACATTTTCAACCTTGGCCGCAACGAAGTCAAGAACTTCCTCATTGCAAACGCAATGTACTGGCTCAAGGAATTCCACTGCGACGGCCTCCGCGTAGACGCCGTTGCAAGTATGCTGTACCTTGACTACGGTAAGGGCCCCGGCGAATGGGTTCCCAACAAGGACGGCGGAAACATCAACTACGATACTCTTGAATTCCTGAAGCACCTGAATAGCATCATGGGCCGCTTGACTCCCCATGCCATTCTCATTGCCGAAGAATCCACCAGCTTCCCCAGCATCACCCGTCCTCCTGAACAGGGCGGCCTGGGCTTCCACTACAAGTGGAACATGGGTTGGATGAACGACTTCCTCTCCTACATCCAGCACGAACCCATCCATCGTAAGTATCACCATAATAGCCTCACCTTCAGCATGGTGTACGCCTACTCCGAAAACTTCATCCAGGTATTCAGCCACGACGAAGTTGTTCACGGCAAGGGCTCCATGCTGGGCAAGATGCCTGGCGACAACTGGCAGAAGTTTGCAAACCTCCGTTTGACTTACGCCTTCCAGTACGCACATCCGGGCAAGAAGCTGAACTTCATGGGCAACGAATTCGGTCAGTTCCGTGAATGGTGCGAAAAGCGCTCCCTGGACTGGCACCTTGTCAGCTGGGATAGCCACGGCAAGATTCTCGCCATGATGAAGGACTTGAACCACGTCTATAAGGAAAACGCACCGTTCTGGGAAATCGACCATTACCATACCGGTTTCGAATGGATCTGGTGCGACGACGCCGACAACTCCATCGTCAGCTTCGTCCGTAAGGATGACCACGGCAACGAAATCCTCTGCGTATTCAACTTCACCCCGGTGGTCCGCAACGACTACCGCCTGGGTGCACCTACCGCCGGCAAGTGGAAGGAAATCTTCAACACCGACGCTAGTATCTATGGCGGCTCCAACGTGGGCAACATGGGCGAAGTCTGGACCGAACAGATTCCTTGGCAGAATCGCGCACAGAGCATGAACGTACAGGTCCCGCCCCTGGGCGCCGTATTCTTCAAGCTGGAAAAGTAATTGCAATCGTCATCCTGAGCGCCGTAGGCACGAAGGATCCAAGCATTTAAAAAGACCTCACGCATGTGAGGTCTTTTCTTTATGAAATAAAAATTCACCTGATCTCAAAAGTTCCACCACCACATTCCAGATTTCCTGACCTACACTAACAGTGGACCACGCTGGCCAAACATTTCCTTGCCGCAAGCAAGGATCACGGCAACATGAAAGGCCGCCACGAACGCTACGCCTACACATTCCTGGGCATCGTCAACGCCAGCATCCATACCTATTTCATGGGCCTCATAAAGCTAAATGACAGGGACGTCTACGACACCTGCCATCAGTTCATGCACAGAATTTTCTCATAGCCTTGCAGTTTTCCCTGAAAATTCATATTTTTCCATTGAATCAAGGAGTCAATATGAAGAAAGGTTTTACTCTAATTGAAATTATGGTGGTTGTAGTTGTTATGGGAATCCTTGCCGCCGTGGGAGTGCCAAAGATTTTCGGTCAGATCGAAAATGCCAAAATCGCTGTTGATATTCAATCATTGAGCGCCGTCAATACCGCAGTCGTTCACGCAACCCTTGACGATGGTTTTCAACAAGCATTTGACAAAACCATAAGCAACGACGAACGTGTCATGCGCATGAGAATTTCCTGGGCTATAGCAAACCAAAACAGCGACAAAGCTCAACTTCATAAACTTGTCGTTGAAGCAATTAAAGCAAATGCAGGCAGCAACTACATCGAATTAGGGAGCAAGACATCCTATTCCGACGGCAACGTTGCAGCCGTTTATCAAAGTAACTCGCTGAGAAAGAAGCAATTAGACATGATGGTCCTCATTGTAGAAAATAGCGGACACTTCAATATTGTCACGTTCCCCACAACTAGCGCAGGTAAAGATCCCATCGTCTATATGTATACTTATAGAGGTAGGCCTGTTGCCGCCGGGGACGTTCCCAAAGATGGAGAAGCCTGGGGAAACCAGAAAAAGAAGGTTACCTTCAAATACATCCCTCTAGAAGACTAAGTCACGCCCAAAACACTTTACAAAAAAGAGACGTCTTGAAAATCAAGACGCCTCTTTTTTTTACTAATTTATTTAATTACTTTATTCATCCTTCACGCAGCGAACGTAGCGACGACGCTTCTTGGGGAAATCATTACGGTCAATTTCCTTCGGCTGAATGTAACGTGTATAGACATTGGTCGATGCGGTATCGGCGCTTTCTGTCGCACTCCAAACATGCATACTAGCACCCAAATCCTTCCAACCAACATTGTTGTTGCCCTCAATGGCATAATGATACTTTCCGCCAGGAATTGCCGAGAACCCATAGTCATCTGTCATAGGATAATCGTCATACCCCTTCCAAGCACCATTAGGATCGCAAAGGCTTTGGCCTGCTGTAGCAACACCGTTGCTGGCATCTACAAAGTCGAACAAAGTTTGCCATTCTGCATCGGAAGGAATATGCCAACCCTTGGGGCAAATTCCACGATTGTAGCTCGTATCACTAATAACACCATCCTTCAGCGCAGATTGCGTCTGATACTTCTCATCAATCCCCATTGCCGTTGCCCATGTATACAAACGGCCATAGGTTTCACAGTTTTCAGGTTCATCGTTAAAGCACCAGCTAGAATCAATTCCAGTTGTTGCACGAAGATTTTCAGCCATCCACATCTGAGTGCCGATACCTACAGTCTTGTATGTATATCCATCATACTTTACAGTACCTTCGACACGATGCACTTCCGCAGACGAACTTGATTTCGGCTTGCTGCTTGAAGTCGATGATTTGGCAGTCGTATTCTTGTCACTTGAACTACTCGACGATTTAAGACGAGACGCCTCTACTTCGCTATCTACCACCCACTTCCAAGTATGGGAGGTATCCTGAATGCAAACCATAGTGCTGTAACCGTATTCAAGAGTTGCATTTTCGTTACCCTTGTCGCAGCCCCGTTCAAAATAGACCTCGTTTTTACTGGCCTCAGTCCAGGAACTATCTCCTCGGCAGGCATAGGCCACATCCTTGGAATGGATAATGGAATAAAGATTCTTGTCATTACAAGCATCAACAAGGGAGCCGGCGACACAGTCCTGTTCATCGACATCATATTCTTCGCCCCTACACATTCCCGTGTTGATGTACTCCGAATTCGTGGAATGGCATCCCCAAAGAGAAAATAATGCCATTGAAGAAATTGAAAACTTTAAAAGATGATTTATCATAAAAAATCTCCTTTCTGCAAGAAACCTATAAAAAGCCACACCCCTTAAAAGTACAAAAATTTTTTATAAAAAAGAAGCATCCCATATTACAACATGGAATGCTCTTGTTTTATATGAGGTTACTACGGGTTTTAAAATTCGTTCTGTTTCTGCTGCTTGGCGTCTGCCTTGCCCGCCGTCTTCAGATGGCGGTAAACAGCGGGGTGTCCAGCAATGCTATGGACGGAGAGAAGGTTGGATGTTTCGGACACGGACACGCCGCTAGTTTCCGATTGGACTTGTTGATTTTTTAATAGAGGGTTTCTCATAAACCATATTCATTAGCTGATGGAATAAATATACGCTTTTTTTTTCGTATTGTTTGTTAAAGGTTATGCGCTAAGTTTTTGCAAACGGTAGGCAACCGGGCTCATGTACCCCAGGCTGCGGTGCAAACGCTTGCGATTGTAGAACAGCTCGATATACTTGAACAAATCCTCCCTGACCTCGTCAATATCTGCGTATGTCCTGTGGTGAACTTGCTCCAATCACGAACTGGTTGAAAAGTACCGCAAGGATCCCATCGCAAGGAAGGCTTATATGTCTCTGGAACAGAAACTCAACATCCGCGAAAAGAAAGGTGCCGAAGCCAAGAACAAGGAACTTGCCAAGGACTTCCGCGATGCAGGAATTTCTTTAGAAGTCATTGCCCAACAAACAGGTCTCTCCCCTGAGGAAATAAAGACTCTGTAACCCCAAAGACTTTCTTGTAATTTTAAAAGGCCACACCGATGAAGGCGCGACCTTAAATTTTTATCGTATTTCGAAGGTTCCGCCAGCGTACTGCAATACGACGCGGTTGGATTCAATGGACTGCACCACCACATTCCAGATTTCCTGGCCTACGCTGACAACTGCGGATTCGCCACGGAACTTGATGATGGCCACCGGATTGTCTCCAGGCAAAATCGCATCCAGAGTGATGGAAGGAGGTTTGGGAGGCGGAGGAGCGGCAACAGTTACCGGAGCAGCCACTGGTTCAGCAACCTTTACCACACGAGGCTTTGGCGGAGGCGGCAAAATACTTACAGGCTGTTTAAACGGATCACGCAGAGAATCGGCAGGCATATCCTGAGGAATCAAACGAGAAAGTAAGTTCTTGAAATCTAGACGAGTTTCAATATCCTGCGCAGACTTGCCCGAAAGCTCTTCCCACATAGACATTTCACTGGACTTCTGGGAATCCACCTTGTCGGACATTTTGAACAGAAAAACGCCCCAGACCAAGACCGTTGTCGTCACGAGAAGTACAAGGAACTTATTCATCACGACCCGCCTTGTCCACTGCAGAAGACTTTGACAGAACAGACAAATTAACCGAGGCGCTGCCAGAGGTCATGTCAACATTTTCCACCTTCACGCAGTATGTACTATTTTCCAAAGCAGTCAAAAAGCGATGGAACTGCGGGAAACTGGAATTAGCCTTGAATCTCACAGGATATTCAAGGTTTTCCCCACGATTTACGACTTCGCCCGTCGAAAGATCCTGCAAGGCAACACCATTTTCCTTGGACGCATCCAAAATAAACGTCAAAATCTTTGATGCCGAAACTGACACATTGACATAGGAATCTAAGTCTGCAGAAATCTTCTTGTAACTTGCAATAAGCGAATCCGGAGAAACAGTGTTATTTTCAAGCAGGCTAGACTCCCCTATTTCGGAACGGACAGCCACCAGAATTTCGCTAGCCTTTTTCATTTTTGGGAACAAGAAGTATCCCACTACAAAAAGAAGCACCAGCACCGATGTGGCCGTAAGCAAGGTGTACTTGTAGCGTGCTAGAAATTCGTTCATGGAACAACCTCCAGACCCAAGTCAAATTTTACAACCGGTTTACGCTTAAACGTGGTCTTTTCTGTGGTACGCAAACGTACATTCACCAACTTCTTTTCAGATTCCAAAGTCAACAGGAACTTTGAAACCTCTTCGGAAGAAGCAGAATACCCCTGCAGCGAAAGGTGGCTCCCACGAACCGCCCAATGGCTAATCCAGGAATTCGCAGGGAGATCGGCCGCGATTATAGACAAGGAGGTCGCCACGCGACTACGATGGCTCAGGAACTTTTCTGTTCCGGCCTTGTCGGCCTCCAACTTCTTCCAGACACGTTCCAATTCCTTTCGGGATTCGATATTCTTTTCGAAGGCGGCAATCTGGGTTTCAGATTCTGCGGCATACCAAGAAACACCACCCCAGAACGCAAACGTCACCAACAAAGTAGCAAGCAATATACCAACACAAGCCTTGAATGCCCTGCGGAACATGGCCGCTTCGCGAATTCGTGCCACGGCAGCACTATCAGGCAAAGTGGAGAACACCGGCAAATGATCCGTTCTAAACAACCAAGAGTCTTCGGCAACTGCCCTAGCCAAGGCTTCATTCTCCAGAGGAATTTCCTCCACTTCCACAGAATCCAGGAAATAACGTTCCTTGATAAACTTGACAAGGTCGGCGCCTCGGCAATCCTCGGCGACCTTGTAAGCAGCGTAAGGTTCTCCATCCACAAAAAACCAACACCTAGAAACACCATCGGAACTATTGGTAAAGATCTTATTCCCAGAAAAGTCCTTCTGGCGGAGCATTTCTATCTCAAAGAACACCTGCGGCAAGTGGGCCAGAATTTTGAATTCCACCTTCCCCACTTCTTCGGCCAAGTCCTCAAAGGACCTGCGCAAGGCGACAACGGCAAAATCACCGTCAATGGAATTCACGTACTCAAAGTTTTCCTTCTTGAATTCCTCGTCGCCAATCTGCACCATCTTAGCAGGCGTAGCATCATCTACAAGCAGAACACCATCTGCAGAGCCGCCATTCTGCACCTGAAAACGCCGGCATTCTTCCAACGTTCCATCAAGAGACAAGTCTACGTAACTATGGCCATTACCGCAGCCACGAAGTACTCGAAGAATCTTGGCGGTTCCACCACCCACACAATTTCTAACGATAAGTACCCACCAGTACCTACCTGTAGAAACGCTCAGGGCTGTGCGGAAAGCATTTGCCACTATTTACCCTTTTTTAGCTCACGAACTTTAGCCTCAACTTTTTTTTCGCTAACCATCGGCATCTTAGATCGGGCAATTTCGTCGGCAACATCAACACTACCTTCTGCGCCATAGTAAATATGGGGAGTCACGAAAATCAACAGTTGGCTTTTGCTTTTCACACGTTCAACATTTTTGAAAAGCCAGCCAATCACAGGAATGGAACCCAGGAGCGGCACCTGCCTATGGACATCGCTCACGCTTTCCTTTACCATGCCGCCAAGCACAATGGTTTCGCCATCGCGCAAACGCACTGAAGACTTTACATAACGTTTGTTCAATGTTGGCGGCACATCACTGCTAAAGCTGCCTTCCGGCTCAGAAAAGTCAGGAACAATTTCACAAGTGATTTCGCCTTCACCAGTCACGTAAGGAGTCACCGTAATGTTGGAATTGGCCTCGATCTGTTCAAAACGCTGGGTAGTCTTGGAGGTAACCGCATCCCCCTGGTTGTAATCCACCTCAGAAGACATCATGTAGTACTGAGTCTGACCAATGGTAAGCACCGCAGTTTCACCATTCAGCGTAGCAATCTGTGAACGGGCCTTAACATCCAAAATCTTTTCCTGCTCCATGGCACTGATTTTTGTAACCATATCCTTCGGAACATGAATCACGTCGCCTAACCCGATTCCATTCACAACACTTTGCGTCTGTTTCGCATTCAATGTTTGGTCGATATTCGGGAACAGAGTTTCCGAGCCCATGTTTTTAGACGCCTTGCCAAAGAGAAGATTTAAACCATGATTATGTCCCTTCTCGATATCCATATCCACCACCAGGACCTCAATCAAAATCTGGGCCACCGGCAAATCCATCTTTTCTACATACTGTGAAATAGCATCCAGCACATCGTAGCTACCAGCAGCCATCAAGGCATTCTGTGACTTGACCACCTGAATCTGGGTACCCTTTGTAAGGGTGCTGGGCAACAGCTTGATCACATCCTCTGCCTTAAGGTGCTTAAGCTTGATAAGCAGGGAGTTGTCGGCGGTCTGCATTTCGTGGGGGCCGATAAAATAAACACCGTTACGTTCCCAAAAAGTATATGCGGTGCCACGGAACAAGTACTTGAGCGTTTCACGAACGGAAATACCGGAAATATGGGCTGTCACCTGGCCATCCAGCTTTCCATAGACCATGGCGTTCAACTTTGTCTGTGAAAGAATTTCGCTCAGCAAAGATGCCAGCGGCGCATCGTCGGCCTCGATATTCAGCAAAGTATCGTTGACAAGGCGAACCTTGTACTTGTTGCTGCTTTCGGCATTCTTCGCCCCAAGATTCCAGGAAGCCTTCTTGATGGAGACAATGCCGTCCACCTCTTCGTAATTCAAGTTTACGGATTCAGCCAAATGGCTCACCGCCTTTTCAAAAGGCAAGTTTTGCACAAAGAACGAAATCGACTTGGAATTGCCGTGCTCAAGGAAGATGTTTCGACCGGTCACTTCCACAATCTTTCGGATGATCTTATCCAGCGGCGCATCTTCCACATCAATCGTCAAGGAGTCGTTAGACCACTCAACAACAAACCTCTTCTCTGGAGCCTTGGGCGGTTCCGGAGCCTTGACCACAGGCTTCTGCACACGGATGACGCTACCATCCAGAACATACTCATAACCATTACCCTGCAGAAGAACGCGAAGAGCATCCTTCAAAGGCTGATTATTGAAGTTTACCGTTACAGGTCCCTTGACTTCGGGAGCCAGGAACAAGTTCAGGCCATACTGAACAGCCATACCCTGCAACAAGTCACGAATTTCAGTATTCTTGACATTCAGATTCTTGATAACAAGGGAATCTGCAATAGGCAATGGCGGCAAAACATTCACCTGCGCTCCATTAGAGGGCTGCGCAAAAACAGAAACGCAAACAAAGCAAAAAACGACTAAAAAAAGTCTAAAACCGGTAGAGAATTTCAAAATAACCCCCGAAATACTCCCCTATGGAGATTTCGAAGGCAAATTTAGAAAAAACAAGCCCCATTTTAAAGTTCTTTTTATGTAAAAAGGAGCCGACTACGGGAGCCCGTGAAAAAGTGAACCGCTTTACCATTATTTTACCCCTCCCTTAGAAGAATTTGCGAAAGACAATATACGTTATCTTATTTTTTTTGCATAATTCTTCATCAACTTTAGTTGAGTCGTATTGGAAAACAGAATGTTCCATTTGTCTGTTCCATCAAGTTTACACAACAATTTTTTTGTTTTCACGAAAGTACAATTAATTATTGTTATAAATAGCTCTAGCAGACGAAATTATCGTATCAAGTTCTGGTATATCGGCAAATTTAGGATTATAAACAAATTCTACAATTAAAGGAAAACGTTTATGTTCCCGACCTTTCGCAATCAAAACAATAATTTTTTTTTCTGTAAGATTGTCCATCAATGTTCACAATAGTGTCAATTTTATTATTTACAACAAAATTCCTTGTCAATGTATCAACGGCAAATGATTGATTATAATGACTTTGTCCGTTGTAAAACCACATCATATCATTGTTTTTTTTATCAAAAAGATGATACACGGTCCCCATATCAAAGTGAAATACTGAATCTATGCGAAAAAATTGCGGGATATGAATTTCCATGTACTCATTTCTAAATATTTTCTTTCCTTCCAGACTTTCTGCTTGAACAGGCTTAAATAAAATCACTAGCATAAAAACAAAGAAATACTTTTTCATTTTTATTCCTCATCTATAATATTGTATTCATACAAATTGCTGGGATTTGTTGGACCTGATTTCCACATTTGTTCTATTTGGGAAGGGAAAACATCCATACGTTTGGCAGTATTTTCGGGATCGTGAATATAGGCATCGTCAAAGTCAAGTAAATGACCAAATTCATGCAGTTTATTTCGCAAACTATTCACGTTAATTAGCGCTCCCTGCGTTTGACCAGGAATAGAAATAACCTTAGATTCAACTCCTTTGGCAAGAAAAACAATATTATTTACACCATAACTAGAATTATCTTTACTTAAAACAACCTGCGTACTAACGTTATATTGTCCGAAACGCCCTGTAAACTTATTTTGAACCTCATTGATAACTGTTGTGATATTTTCCGCGTTAGCTTCCGGTCCCATAAATGTTACCGGAACTATTACATTAATACTATTTCCATTTTTCTGAATATAAACAGCATTCCCATCCGGATCCACGCCATTTATCGGATTCATCCCATTCCCCACGTACAGATACGGGCTTGCGAATTGTCTCTTGGGGTCCACACTCACCCACAATCCGAGCATGGGGTCGAGATATCTTGCGCCGAAGTAGTTCAGCTCGGTCTCGTCGTCTTTTTCTTTTCCTGTGAAGTTCTCGGTCACCTTGTCGCCTGCGTCAGCGATCAGATCAATCTGTTCGCCGAAGGAGCGGTAGTCATAAGCTTTCTTCACTTCACCGAGGTCAGCAACGTCTGCGTTTGAGGTACTCTGGGTGCCGTACACCAGCATGGTGGAACCAAGGTGGTTCTTGAGGTACCATTCGAATTTAGGATTGAATACGCTCCAGTCGGTCGGCTTTCCATTTTCGTCGAGAGTCGTCGATGGCACTACTGGTGCCGAGGCGTCCTCGGGCATGTAACGGCCGAGGCCATTGGGCATGTTCACCACGACCTTTGTTTCGCTGGGAGTGCCGTTGTGGAAACTTTCGCGGACCTCGGTGCCGATGCCTGTGTAGTGGGTTACAAGTTCGCGTTCCCAGTCGGCAGCATACACGCCGTCGGAGGAGTTTGCGTCAGCGGACTTGTCGGAAATGCAGGCCTTGCGGAACCTTGTCTTTGAAACGCGGCGGCCGGAGCCGTCGTAGGCCATCACGAGCTTGTAGGCGTCCTTCGCGTCGCTCACGTCATGTACAAATTCAACAGGCATACCCCTCCAATCATAGGAAATTTTCAGGGACTTGAAGTACGATACAAAGCAAAACTAATCAAAGCATGATTGTTTTTCATCAAAGAACTCTCTTGCCTCAATTTTTAAGAGGCATCATCAACATGTGTGGAAGCATTTAGGCAGCCTTGCTAGATGATTCTCTCGATTCCGATTCCCATTCGTAGGCTATCTTTACATCTACATAGGAACAGCTCAACATTATCAGCGACAGCATGTTGTTCATGTTCCTGAAGCCATAGGCAGTCCGTATCAGTAGCTTTATCTTGTTGTTCG
>NZ_JALCZV010000027.1:0-44801 GCF_023373925.1 Fibrobacter sp. HC4
CGAACAACAAGATAAAGCTACTGATACGGACTGCCTATGGCTTCAGGAACATGAACAACATGCTGTCGCTGATAATGCTGAGCTGTTCCTATGTAGATGTACAGATAGCCTACGAATGGGAATCGGAATCGAGAGAATCATCTAGCAAGGCTGCCTAAATGCTTCCACACATGTTGATGATGCCTCAGAATACTTATTAAAACAATTCAACAACAAATTCAAAAACGCAATAATAAAAGAAGTAAAGAAGAAAAACGGTCCGCTTACAGAAAAAGAGCGATACTATATTCTCTGTTATGTTGAAGAATTGTAAATTCAGAAAAATATTTCGGCATCTGCGTTAGGGATAGTGACCCCTTGGGGACAAGACTCGCGGAGCGAGGCTTGGTTCTGGGAGGTGAGTGGCAAGCGTAAGCGCAGCCGATCACCCCCAGAATATAGCCCGACCCACGAAGTGGGGAACGCTCAAAATAATCGCCAGCGAAGTGGCTGACTTCTGCGCTCTCGTGAAGGAAAAGTGTGCAAGCGAGTGTCGCGACAGGCTGCTTGCAGACTGGCATGACCGAGCGCAGCCACGGACGCCGAAGGCGTCAAATCTACCACGACTTCGGTTTCGATTCCATCGTGGTGAAGTTCTCCACCCGTCCGGAACGCCGCGTAGGTTCCGACGAACTTTGGGACAAGGCAGAAGCCGCTCTCGAAGAAGCAACCAAGCTGGCTGGCCTCGACTACATCTTGAACCCGGGCGAAGGCGCCTTCTACGGCCCGAAGCTTGAATTCACCTTGAAGGATTCCCTCGGCCGTGATTGGCAGTGCGGTACCATCCAGGTGGACTTCAACCTGCCCCAGCGTCTCGGTGCAGAATATGTCGGTAAGGACAACCAGAAGCACATCCCCGTTATGCTGCACCGCGCAGCCGTGGGTTCCATCGAACGCTTCCTGGGCATCCTCATCGAAGAATTCATGGGCGATTTCCCGCTGTGGCTCGCTCCGGTCCAGGCACGCGTCCTCCCCATTTCCGAAAAGTTCGCTGAATACGCCCACAAGGTGGAACGCGAACTGGTGAACGCCGGCGTCCGCTGCGACATCGACGAATCCAACGAAAAGCTGGGCTACAAGTTCCGTCAGTGCGAACTCCAGAAGGTTCCGTACAAGATCATCGTTGGCGAGAAGGAAATGAACGAAGGCGTCGTTTCTGTGAACAAGCGTAAGGAAGGCGATAAGGGTCAGATGACCGTCGCTGAATTCCTCGCTATGACTGAAGCTGATCGCCAGGTCGTTCGCTAATCAACGCAAGTGAAAGCCGTGGCATCCGTCGCGACTCTGACATTAAAAAGTCCTCGAGGTTACGCCTCGGGGACTTTTTGCATTTCATTAACTACCTTTACCCTTCGTCAATCATGTTAGCAGGTTTCCATTCAGAAATTCCAAACAGGGCTTAGCTTAAACAAAATCAAGAGCTATATCAGAGAGTCAATTTTAGACTATTGCGAAGATATTCAGGAGAGATACGAATCAAGTCTCTCCGAAAAAAATAATGTCAATGTTTCCACCAATGGTTCTTGTACCATAGACACGCTCTACTCCTCCAACAGACAAATGCAATTGAACTATTCGGAATCCTGCTTTTAATTTTTGACATCACAGGCGTTTATTATATTTCGGTCAGAGGTATTTTTATGGACGTCTATATTTTTCAGCATGTGGAATATGAAGGCCCGGGAGCCATTCTCCCCTATTTGCAGGCCAAGGGTCATAAAGTTCATGTAGTCCGTCTCTACGCCGGTGACAGGATTCCCCACGAAGACGAAGTGGATTTCGCCATCATGATGGGCGGTCCCATGAGCGTCCTGTACGAAGCCGACTATCCTTATTTCGTTCGTGAAAAGGAACTGTGTCGCGACATGGTTCAGTTGGGCAAGCCCATTCTCGGCATCTGTCTGGGCGCACAGATGATTGCAAACGCATTTGGCGCAGCCATCAGGAAAAATCCCGAAAAGGAAATCGGCTGGTTTCCTGTAAGTTTTGACGCTAGCGTCGAAGGCAGCAACAAGGTTTTGGACCTGCCCAAGAAACTGCAGGCTTTCCATTGGCACGGCGAAACCTTCGACATCCCCGAAGCGGCAACATCTTTCGCCAGCAGTGAAGCCTGCAAGAATCAGGCATTCAAGTTGGGCAGCGCCATCGCCTTGCAGTTCCATGTTGAAGTCACCGATGATTCCATGGAAAGCATGTTGAAGAACGGTGCCGAAGAAATTGAAGCCTGCGCAGGTTGCAAGTTTGTACAGAACGCAGCAGAAATCAAAAAGGCCAGCGCAGCAAACATGGACAAGGCAAACAAGGCCTTGGTCAAGATTCTTGATTTTGTGTTAAAGAAGTAGCGAGTTCCCCACGGAGGATTCATGAGCGAAATCATCAAGGTAGTGAGCAAGCAGCACAACAGCAAGATGTGCATGATGTGCGGACTGGACAACGAATACGGGGTCCGCGCTCCGTTCTACAATATGGAAGACGGAAGCGTCATGAGTCTGTTCCAGTATCGCGAACAGCATCAGAGTTATCCCGGTCGCGTTCATGGAGGCCTCATTACCGCCATGCTAGACGAAATGGGACTTCGCGCAGTGTGGGCCAAGGAAGGCGGCGACGAATCTATCTGGGGCGTCACCATGTCCCTTGAAACCAAGTACCGCAAACCCGTTCCCTATGGCGAACAGTTGATCGGCCGCGGCGAGATCGTAAAGATCACTCCCCGATTCTTTATCACCCACGCCAGCATCATGGATATGAGCGGAACCGTCCTTGCCGATGGCGACATCAACTACATCCATCTGGACATGAGCAAGATTGCAGAAGGCGTCACCATGCACGAAGAAATGCCTTACCTCATCGAGGATGGTGTAAAGGAAATTTCTTTCTAATAGAGTGCGGTTATCGCCGTGCATTAGAAATAGTATAGGCGGGCACAGCTCGCCTTTTTCTATATGGCACTCTTCCAGTGCATATAGTGCGGCTAGGTCATGCCAGAAAATAAATTTTCTGTCGCGACACTCGCCTTTTTCTATATTTTGAGCCGTCGGAACAGGCGCGCAAACCTAAGGAGTTTTTATGTCTTTCGTCCAGGAACTGAAAAACAAGATTTTGAATGATGGTTACGTTACCACCCGTGAAGATGCCATCAAGCTACTTGACGCTGACCTGGAAGAATTGACCGCCGCCGCCAACGAAATCCGCGAAAAACTCCACGGCAACGATTTCGACTTCTGCTCCATCGTCAACGCCCGCAGCGGTCGCTGTTCCGAAAACTGCAAGTACTGCGCACAGTCCAGCTACTACCACACCGGCGCTCCGGAATACAAGTTGCTCAGCGCCGACGAAATCGTAGCCGATGCAAAGAAGAAGGAAGCCGCAGGCATCCCCCGCTATTCTATCGTCACCTCCGGCAGAACTCTCACCAAGAATGACGTAGAACAGATTTGCGAAACCATTCGTCGCCTCAAGAAAGAAACCAGGCTTAGCGTTTGCCTCAGCAGCGGTCTTCTGAACCGCGAGCAGTTTGATCAATTGAAGGCAGCGGGCCTTTCCCGTTTCCATAATAATCTGGAAACTTACCGCCGTCATTTCCCTGACGTTTGCACCACCCACACTTACGATGACAAAATCGGAGTGTTGCAGAATGCCGTAGCCGCAGGCCTTGAAATTTGCAGCGGCGGAATCATGGGCCTTGGCGAAACCATGGAAGACCGCATCGACATGTGCATCGACATCCGCGAACTGGGTGCCAAGTCCACTCCCATCAACGTGTTGAACGCCATTCCGGGAACTCCTTTCGAAAATCTGCCCAAGATGACCAACGACGAATTCTGCAGAATCGTCGCCATCTATCGCTTTATCAATCCCAAGGCCTATTTGCGTTTGGCAGGTGGCCGCGGCGTTCTAGGCGATTACGGTGCAAAGGCATTCAAGAGCGGAGCCAACGCCACCATCACCGACGACATGCTGACCACCGCCGGAGTCAACAGCGCCACCGATTTCGAATTGGTAAAGAGCCTCGGATTCGAACCTCACGGATTCCTGGACTAGCGAAAAATATTTAGATTTCGCTTGATGGCTCTCCTGAGAAATATTCTATTTCTTGCTTTAACCCTGGCATTCCTTTCGGCTTGCTCCTTTCCTGTTCGTACTGGATACGATCGGCGGATTGGAGGCTACAAGCCCGCTAGAACAGCGCAGGCTCAGCAGCCAGCCCCACAGACCACCTCTGAACCTGCAGCTGTCGCAACAGCAGCAACAACTCCCCAAGACACGGTAAAACCGCCTCGTCAGAATTCCTCGGCCAAGGCCCACGCCGCCATCAACAAGAAAGAAGTAGCACGCGCCACCCCCAAGAAGGCAACCACCCTAGAAGGGGTCATCAAGCCCTGGTTGGGAACCCGCTACAAACTGGGCGGCACCAGCAAATCGGGCATCGACTGTTCCGGCTACGTCATGGTCATCTACAAGGAGCTTTACGGCATCGCCCTCAAACATAACGCCGAAGGCATCTACAAGGATGAACGCGGCAAGAAGGTGAGCCGCGGCGACCTGAAGGAAGGAGACCTGGTCTTCTTCGGAGACTTCTGGGGCATCAGCCACATCGGCATCTACATGAGCGGCGACCGGTTTACCCACGCCAGCACCAGCAAGGGCGTAATGATCAGCCCCATGAACGACAAATACTGGAGTCCCAAGTACAAGGGAGCCAAGCGTTTTAAATAGGGGGTTCGCAACAGGAACCGCAAATTTTCTAACTTAACGTCATGAAGAAAATTGCATTCCAAGGCCGCAAGGGCGCATACAGCGATTGCGCAGCCCACTACCTTTTTGGCGAAGACATCGAAACTTTGCCCATGGACACTTTCGAAGAAATTTACCAGGCTATTGAAACTGGTGAAGCCGACGGCGGTGCAATCCCTATCGAAAATTCTACGGCAGGTTCCATCGAAGCGAACTACGACCTGCTTTACAAGTGGCGTCACCGCATCGTTGGCGAAGTTATGCTCCGCATCGAGCACACCCTTTGCGTTATGCCCGGCGTAAAAGTTGAAGACTTGAAGCGCGTCTACAGCCACCCCCAGGCTCTGGCCCAGTGCTCACACTTCTTTGCAGAAAACCCCCAGATCAAGGCAATCCCTGCATTCGATACCGCAGGTTCTGCCGAAGAACTGGCCGCCCGCGGTAACCGCGACGAAGGCGCCATCGCCAGCGCATACGCCGCCAAGATTTACAATCTGGACATTCTGAAGGCTGGCCTCGAAAACCTGAAGGGAACCAACTTCACCCGCTTCTACGCTATCCAGAAAACTCCCGCAGACTTCACCGAAAGCGAGAACGCCAAGACCACCATCCTTTTCGAACTGGCCGACGACAAGGCCGTAGGCGCCCTCTACAACGCCCTGGGCTGTTTCGCCAAGCGAGGTCTGAACTTGACCCGTTGCGAAAGCCGCCCCCACCCCGATAAACCCTGGGGTTACATCTTCCACGTTTCCTTTGAAGCAAACATCAAGGACGAGAACGCTCAGGCCGCCTTGGCAGAACTCAAAAACTACACCAGCTTCGTGTACATCCTTGGCACCTTCAAGAAAGGCGTGGTAGAAACGCTTAAGTTCTAATTACGAATTACAAATTACGAGGTACGAGATTAATAATCGCGCCGTAGGCGCCAAACTAAATCTCATAATTTATAATTCATAAATCATAATTGAAAAAGGATTTTTCTATGGCATACGAACGCACCGACAGAAAGTTTGACGAATACAGAAACCTGAAAATGACCACCGGCTTTATCAGTTCCGCCGACGGTTCCGTCCTTATCGAAATGGGTCGCACCCGCGTGATCTGCAACGCCACCCTGCTCCCCAAGGTTCCGGATTGGCTGGCTGGCCGCGGCACTGGCTGGATTACCGCAGAATACAGCTTGCTGCCTCAGAGTACCGGCAAGCGCGTCGAACGCGAACGTAAAGGTGCCAGCGGACGCACCCAGGAAATCCAGCGCCTCGTAGGTCGTTCCCTCCGCGGAGCCGCAAACCTGGACGCCCTTGGCGAAAACGCCATCGTGATTGACTGTGACGTCATCGAAGCCGACGGCGGCACCCGTACCGCAAGCATTATCGGCGGATTTGTAGCCCTGGCCATCGCCCTGAAGAAAATCAAGGAACGTCTGGGCCTCACCGAACAGATCCTCCAGCACGCCATTACCGCCATCTCCGTAGGCGTCGTAAACGGCAAGCCCCTCTGCGACCTCTGCTATGTAGAAGACTCCGCAGCCGACGTCGACATGAACGTGGTGATGCAGGATGCCAAGAACTTCATCGAAGTCCAGGGCACCGGCGAACACGCCAGCTTCGATCGCGCCATGCTGAACACCCTCCTTGACCTGGGCGAAAACGCCTGCAAGGACATCTATAAAAAGCAGATGGAACTGATTGGCGGTGAACTGCCGTAATTATTCAGTGACTTTGACAGCTTCCACTCGATAGACTGCGAAAGATCCACCACTACCCGAGCTTCCGTCAAACTTGATTCTAACGGACGCCAAAGATTCTTCCACGTTTTCGTCGGAAGGTTCTTTTGAATCGGGTTTGGTAAAATCACTCCACAAAGCACATTTACGGACAATTTCAGAAGAGCTTTCAAAAACCGCCTCAGGCAATTGGAAGCTCATCGTTCCCGCCTTTTCTAATCCCGGGTCCAGAACGATAGCTCCGCTCATGTCGGACTTGTACACGACGCACACGCCATCCCATTTGGGAGTCACATCAACAGGCCTAGCCGTCGCAATTAAATCAGAAGATCCCTTCACGTCAAAGACAACCCCCACAAACGGTGGTTTTCCTTTAGCCACATCGCCAAATTCAATCGTACCACAAATACCCAGACATTCTTCGATGACTTCATCTAAAGATTCCGAATCAAAGCCGCCTCCTAACGAGACCGGCCACGTAATCGTAGAAGAACCTTCATAAACATGATCATCAAAAGCATACCAGGGAGCTCCGTATTCATCCATTTCCCAAAATTCTGTTTTTACCTCATAACTTATTGATCCATCCCATAACTCCACCAAATCATTTGTATCAATCGTCCGTTTCGCAGGAGTGATCAACGTATCCGCACTAGATTCCGACGACGTAGTTGAATCCGCTGACGAGGTTGTGTCCGCTGACGAACTTGATTCCGCCGAAGAGGTCGATTCCGCCGAACTAGTTTCCGCTGATGAGTCAATCTCTCCGGAGCTGGACTCCGCCGAAGACGCTATTTCTCCCGAGCTAGATTCCGCCGACGTAATAAGCAACGTATCTCCACCAGAAGAATCTACAGGAACATTTACAGAATCATCCACTGGTGAATCTGCTAGAGAATCTGCTGGAGGGTCATCAATTTTTTCTTCTTGAGTCTCCTTGAAACTACCGACCACCAGGGCCCCCAGCTTCCGGATGTTAAAATAGCCACTCATCCCAGGAGACCCCTCAAAGTAGAACGAAAGGGAAACCAGACGTTTCACCGCTTCAAGACCCGGAATTTTTCCGGACTTTTTCGGTTTGAACTTTTCCCAGCCAACACAACGAACTTTGACCGAATCGCCAGACGTCTTTTTATACAAGGCTGTCGGAGAATCCTCAACGACAACACCTGTCGAATCCATTGATTCCAGGTCGACGCGAACATCCAGGCCAGAAGCATATTCCACGCACAACTGTCCCCAAGACGAAACATCCGCCAAAACCAGCGTATCATTCCGTTCCTTGGAAAGATCCAGATTAAACCCAACGGAAGCCACCTTGTCAGACGAGCTCTTTCCAAGAACAACCGTTCCGCAGAAACCGCCACATTTCTTTTGAGCCGATTTCAGCCAAGTCCTTGAAAAGACTTTATCACCGTCAACGTCCCATTTAATTTCAGACCCTTCACCGCCATCCAACATAGACCATGTTCCGGGTACGTCCACCACGTTTACATCTTCAATGTGGACCACTTCAACAGAAGCATTGTTTTCTTCGGTGGATCCTTCGTCAAAAACCATGTGGCGGTCCGATCCGCAACCACCCAGTAAAAACGCGTTAGTTAAAACAATAGAGAATGCAATATTTTTTTTAGTCATCCTAGCCGTCCCAAATCAGCTTTCTAGATTTTCTTTGTCAAAGGAAACAATTGTAAGTTCAAACGATATACCTGATCCGGCTTTCTGCTGGCATTGGCAATGGAGGCTATTTTTCGTCGGCACGAAAGCAGTTCCTCCACAATTTGTTCGTAAGCTTCACGATCAACACTCATTGTAACACCCATAATATTTCGATCATTCACATCAAACGCATCTATAGATTTTTGAGCAAGCGCAGCCATTTCCCGATGCATCGTCCGTACAGCCACGGGAATCGCATCGGAATTCCCCACGAGAGCCTTATCCGTCTGCACATAAACATTACGGCCCTTCTTCTGTAACAAACCCAACTTTACCATCAAATCAAGCGAAGCGCAGACTTCGTCGGCACTTACCGGCTGCCAGCACATGGCTGCCATTGCCTCGGGAGTGGCACCCGGCATCATGGTCACTAATTCACGCAGCACCGGATTCTTCCAGGACTCAAAATAAGCGTAGGCGTCGCCATCCAGCACGCGGATCTTTTTTGACTTGGCCACTTCCTGCATGGCACCGAACGCCTTCTTGCGGGACTCGTCATCTTTAGCCTGGTTAAACTGCACCAGGTAACGGAAATAGACGTAATCAAAACCCTTCAGCCCCATGGCGTCGGCCACCTTGCCGATTCCCGCCTCGCTAAGGCTACTTTTGCCCTCGCAAACCAACTTCAGGTAGGTAGGCGAAGAAAACCCTGCCAGACGGGCATATTCTCGCCACGTAAACGAATCCGTTCGCTTACGCTCCTCATAAAACTCCTGCATATAGCAGCGATAGCTTTGATAATCGGTTATGGGCTTCAAAAATTTACCTGCCTTGACGGCGAAGGCAAACATAATTTATTTTGTATCATTCGTCAATAAACCAATGATACAAAATTTATTTTATCAATAAAAATAGACGTAAACTACCAGACTCTTAACCAAGAATCCATATTTTTTTATTATAAAAAAAGACCGCGGATTAACACGGTCTAACTATAAAGTAAAAAATTGGCTAAGGCGAATTAAACTTTCCAGTCGCAGAAGTTCTTCAGCATGGCAAGCCCCACATCACCACTCTTTTCCTGATGGAACTGGGAAGCAATCAGGTTATCCTTGCCAATAAGGCCCTGGAAGGTCTGGGTGCCGTAAGTAGTTTCAGCAAAGCTATACTCCGCAGGCACCACCGGGTGATAGGAATGAACGTAGTAGAAATCGCTACCGCTGGCGATGCCCTTCATAATGGGGTGTTCGCGGGTAAATTCCACCTGGTTCCAACCCATGTGAGGAATCTTCAGGCCCGGTTCATCCTTAAAGCGCACAGCCTTGCCGGGAATCAGCCCCAAAGTCTTGACACCGCCATCTTCTTCGGATTCTTCCAGAATGATCTGGCAACCGATACAAATACCAAGCACAGGATTGCCGGCCTTCACCACCGTCTTGATGGCCTCACCGATTCCGGTCCTAGTCAAGGTTTCCATAGCCGAAGCCGCAGCGCCAACGCCAGGGAAAATCAGGCGATCAGCCTTGGCAATCACTTCGGGATCGCGGCTAGAAACAGCATCGGCACCGATGTGTTCCAAAGCGTTCATCACAGACGTCAAGTTGCCAGCGTTGTAGTCAACTACGATAATAGACATAGAAACCTCGTTTTTACAACCGCAAAGATAGAAAAAAGATTAAAACCGTCGAAGTGCCGCCCTAGTTATTGCACCAGGGGAACGTATAATTCAGCTGCGGCCTGATGGTATCAGCCCTTACCGGGAAATCGTTAGCGGCATTCATCTGCATAACACCCACAACACCGTTGGCCATTCTGGCCTTGATGTTCTGGACATCATCCCAAGGCTTCTTGTGGCCGTTACTTGCGCCACCGGCACCATAGCCCGCATCCGCAAGAATGGGCTTGCCCGTCACCTCATGAATCTTCGCCCAGGTGGCAGAATTGGCAGCCACAATCTTCTCGGATGTCGCCAGGGACGAACCGCCGGAAGTTCCCGCAAAATCCACGATACTCATGTCAAAGTTGGAATACCACTGGGCAAACAGGGCCGTATCCTTATCGCCAATCCAGGGTGAAATATCGATGGCAATCTTTGCCGCAGGCAAGTAGGCACGAATGGTATCCACGATCTGCTTGAAGTACACGCCCATAAGGGAATCGGGAATGCCGCCTCCTTCCTGGACAGTTCCATCGTATCTTTCCTTCTGCCTTGAAGCCGTTTCGGAATACTGATAAAAATCCGGTTCAATCAGCCAGATGGATTCATAAGTATCCGCATCCACCTCCAGACGGTAAATCAGCTGTTCACGCATACCGTTGGCATAAGCCGCATAACGATACAAAATGGAGTCCGCAAAATATTCGCGAATCATCTGGGCCCCATGGGAGCAATGGGTCTTTTCGGCCTTGGAAATATTGCAGTCGTCAATTCCATGGTCCTTGTCGAACTCGGCAATCACGTAAGCGTAAATCATGGGAGTCGCGCCAATTTCCACGCTCATCTTTACCATACGTTCTTCAAAGCCGTTATAGAAATCGTTATCACCAAGCCAGACCGCAATATAGTCCAGGCCGGCGTAATTCGTAGAATCGCGTTCCTTGTCGGTACTCCAGGCCGCACCAAAATTAAACTGGCACGGATCGAAACCTCTCTTATGAGGCGCCACGTCATACGCAGTCCACAAACCGGACTCGCAACGGTAATAACTCTTACCCGTTTCGATCCACACAAAACCGCCCTCCTCCTCGGGAGCGCAGGGCAAAGTCTGGGGAACTTCTACTACAGCCGACGAAAAAACTTCAGCGGGGTCAGCCGTTCCCATGGCAGAACTAGATTCCGCCTGAGGAACCGGATCCGAATTTTCTGCTTCAGAGGCTGACTCGCCACATGCCACGAAAAAACTGCAACCCGCCACAAAAAGCGTAAGGGCCAAAAGTCCAAAACGATTCTTCATCAAGTCTCCTTTTCCTAAATACCCGAACACCGACACAAAGATACTTAATGGAATCGCAAAATAAAACCCCAGACCGCCCTATTTATTCAAGGAGTCCAGCGCCTCGCCCGCCAATTCCACACAGCGGTTGCAGGGAATCACCCCATTGGGGCGAATTTCACTACACAGGGTGCAGCCCTTGGCACCGTTCTTGAAGAACTCCACAATGGCATCAGACTGGGCAGGAGCCAACAGCTTTGCCGCATGTAAGGCGCCGCAAGTTCCCTCCGGAGCACGACCGCCACTGAACTGCTTTACAGCCATGGCCAGTTCCAGAGCTTCCGCTTCAGACTTGCCCTGGGCACGCCAATAACCATAAGTCACAGACACAGCGCAGTTGCCGTGTTCCTTGTGATACACCTTTGAAATTTCAGAAATCTTTTCTGCCATAAAAACCTCACGTTTTAATAGTCACTTGTCTGCAAAACGGAATGTCTCCGCTGGTAATCAATCTTTTTCTGCTTAAAGAAATCCGCCCGTAATCATTGCAACACCGCCATAACTGAGCGCATTATCAAAACTGCGTTTGTCCATGGCAAGTCCCGCGGACAGCATATCAATACCGATAAGGGCGATACCAAGCCCTGCCCTACCACAAATCCCACCATAGCGGGCAAACTGCTTAGCCTTGCCAATATTGTAGTTGTAATCCTTCATGTAAATGGACACACTATCCGCAAAAACGGCACAGTCTTCGTTCCAGTTCAGCAACGAATCAGGCACAGAATTTTCCGACCCATAGGAAGACTCCTCCTGCGGCACAACATCAGTCCCGTCCACACTGCCGTAGATAGCCATACCCTTGGGAACAAGCTGAGCCTGAGCCGCCCCTACAGAAATCAACAAAACTAACCCCCAAATCAATTTGTTCATGACTGCAAAAATACAAAATTAAACAGATAATACTATATTCAGTACATGCCTAACGAAAACAACAACAATGAAGAATTGGATCTGGACGCCATCATCAACAACATGAGCTCCATCAACAGTGAAGACTACTGGTTCAAGAAAGTGAGCCAATTCGAGGAGCACGACGAAACCGTCAACCCCAACGCCAACCAACAATGACTTAGAGCTTGACTACGGTTGTCAAAGTCATTTCCGTTCAATTCAACCGTAGTGGTCCGCAAGGCGCAAGCCCACCTCCCCCAAATACAAAAAAAATCCCGACTTTCCATCGGGATTTTTTCAATTCACAATTTCTCTAAAACGCAAATGTAATTTGCGATTAGAAGCAAGCAGTGCAAGGCGCGAACCCCCGTAGCGTACTTTCGTACGTGAGGGGGCGAGCAACGCGGCAATGCGCCGCTTATCATCGCAAGTTACTTGTCGGTCAGGGCTGCGACGCCCGGCAGGACCTTGCCTTCCAGGAGTTCGAGAGAAGCGCCACCACCGGTAGAGGTGTGGGTGACCTTCTTGTCTGCGCCGTACTTCTTAGCTGCAGTAGCGGTATCGCCACCACCGATCACGGTGATTGCACCAGCTGCGGTAGCTTCGACGATTGCGTCAGCCATAGCCTTGGTAGCCTTTTCGAATGCTTCGAATTCGAACACGCCTGCAGGACCGTTCCAAACGATGGTCTTGGAGGACTTGATAGCTTCAACGAACTTCTTGGTGGATTCTGCACCAACGTCCAGACCCATCCAGCCAGCGGGGATACCTTCAGCGTCAGAAACAGCCTTGGTAGCAGCGTCAGCAGCGAACTTGTCAGCAGCGATGTAGTCAACCGGGAGGATGATTTCCTTGCCAGCAGCCTTAGCCTTAGCCATCAGTTCCGGAACCAGCTTTGCGCCTTCTTCGTCGAACAGAGAAGAACCGATTTCGATATTGTCGATCACCTTCTTGAAGGTGAATGCCATGCCGCCGCCGATGATGATCTTGTCAGCCTTGTCCAGGAGGTTGTTGATGAGCTGGATCTTGTCGGCAACCTTAGCACCGCCGAGGATTGCGAGGAACGGACGCGGGGGGTTGTTGAGAACTGCGTCGAATGCCTTGAGTTCCTTGTTCATGAGGAAGCCAGCAGCGCGCTGCGGCAGTTCAACACCAGTCATGGAAGAGTGGTCGCGGTGAGCGGTACCGAATGCGTCGTTAACATAAACGTCAGCGAGCTTGGTGAGAGAAGCGCGGAATGCCTTGACAGCTTCCTTGTCAGCCTTAACCTTGTTGCCTTCAGCGTCCTTCTTCTTGCCTTCTTCTTCGATGTGGAAGCGGAGGTTTTCGAGGAGGATGATTTCACCCGGCTTGATAGCGGCGCAAGCAGCTTCAACTTCAGCACCAGCACAGTCAGAGAGGAACTTCACCGGCTTCTTGATGAGTTCTTCGAGCTTCTTGGCAACGGGAGCGAGAGTGTACTTCATGTTCACTTCGCCATTGGGGCGGCCCAGGTGAGAAGCGAGGATAACAGCAGCACCCTTATCGAGAGCGCACTGGATAGTGGGGAGAGCAGCTTCGATACGCTTGGTGTTGGTGATTTCGCCGGTGACCTTGTCCTGGGGAACGTTGAAGTCGACACGGATGAACACGCGCTTGCCAGCGAGTTCGAGATCTTCAATAGAAAGCTTTGCCATGATTAGCACCTTCTGGTTAGAGTTAAAATTTACGGACTAAAATATAGTAAAAGGGGGCAAAAAAACATGGTCAAATGCACAAATCAACTATGCAAAGCACACTTTTGTAAATTTTTCTTTATATAATTTGTATCATCTATCCGACTATCCCTTAATCATTTACCTTTGTATACTGCAAAAAACTTTCCTTTGTGAATTTTCAATCTTTTTTTTATATATTTCACGAAAAATAGTCCATATTGGAGTTATCAAATGAAACGTTCAATTTTGTGGGCCCTGTGCCTTTCTGTCGTGTCCGCTTTTGCCGGTCCGTACGATATTAATGAATTTGATGCTAAGGACGCCGGTACTCCCGACGAATACATCTCTGCCGAATTCGGTGGCGAACTGAAGACCATCCCGGCAGACGAAGTGGAATCCCTCCAGGATGGCCGTCTGGTCGTCCGTCAGAAGTTTGTAGACCCGTTCGGCGACAACGACGCGACCTACCAGCTCTACCAGGGCTCCGCAGGCGACCTGTCCTCCATGACCGCCATGACCGCTGACGGCGTCGACTACTCCAAGCTCCTGACCGCCAAGGTTTACTCCAAGCGCGGCATGGACGCCGACAAGGACGTCGAAAAGGTATACTTCGATGGCAAGTCCGTCTTCGCCGACGGCCTTTCCTCTGCAATCGTCTTCATTGACGGCAGCCCCGTGACCCTCAAGGGCGAAGGCGCCGACGAACCTGTCGCCGAAACCGCTGCCGCTGCAACCAGCAGTGACGAATACTGCGACGACGATGAAGATTGCGAAGACGATGATGATGTCTTCCAGTACAAGACTACCGCTCCGATAGACAACTCTGCAGCCGACAGCCGTGACCAGGCAGCCAGCGACGCAGCAGGCAACGTAGGCGACCGTTTCGGTATCGCTGACGAAGTCCGCTTCTGGAGCGCAGTGGGTCTCACCGCCCTGGCCGCAGCAAGCATCGTCATGGGCATCCTCCAGCAGAAGGAAGCCAACAAGGCCCAGAGCGCCTACGACGACCTGGACGAACTTAAGGGCAACCTCCTCCGCGCCTGTAACGGCAACCCCAGCTGTGAAGAAGTGATGATTTCCAAGGGCGAGTACGTGCTTAGAACCACCGAAGAAGGCCCCGTCTACTGGACCATGCAGAGCCTCCAGAACCGTATGAACGAAAACAAGAAGACCCACGATTCCTATGCTTCTGCCCGTAACATCTGGTTCGGCGTAGCAGGCGCATCTATCGCAGGCGCAGTCGTTCTCTACGTATGGTAACAGAACTCGGTAAAATCAGCCTTCGGGACCTTACTTTCGACTGCATCATCGGGACCCTTCCCTATGAACGCGAAAACGAACAGCCGATCGTACTGAACGTGACCGTCTGGTCTGATTTTACCCTCGCTGCCAGAAACGAAGACCTGGCACACTCCATAGACTATGCACAACTGGCGGAAGACCTGAAAGGGTTTATCCGCCTTTCTTGTTTCCAGCTGGAAGAAACCCTGGTGTACCGCTGCGCCGAACGCATTCTCGGGAATTATCCCAAGGCTCAGGCCGTCGAGGTTTCCGTCAGAAAGCCGTGCGCCATCCCTGATTGCGTCGGGGCAGAATCATCCATTAGGATGCGACGCTAAGCAAGAGATAAAACAAGAGATTAAGCAAGAAGCGCCCCTCCGTTAGGAGAGGCGCTTTGCTTGTGATGAGGGGACGGAGGAGAAAGTTCTTTTACAACGTTCAATCAGGAGCGAAAGGAACGATAGCGAAGCGCCTCGGACAGGTCCAGAATTTCGACGGCAGGAGCCCCGCGAAGGTCAGCTATGGTCCGTCCCACCTTCAGGAGCCTGAAGTAGCCTCGTGCACTCAAGCCCATCTTGTCGGCGGCAGATATGGCAAAACGCTCGGTAGCTGCAGACAACCTGCAGAACGATTTCGCCGCTTCGGACGACATTTCCGCATTGGTCTTGAAAGGGAGATTCTTAAAGCGATCCCTCTGCAAGGCCCTAGCCTCACAGACCCGCTTGCGAATGTCTGCAGAAGTCTCAGATATAGTGGCCCCGCTGGCAAACTGGGATGCCTCCACAGAGGGCACACTGACCTGGATATCGATACGATCCAGCAGCGGTCCCGAAATTTTTTCCTGATATCGCTTGCGGGCTTCCGGCAGGCACGTACAGCTCCGTTTTGCATCCATGGCATAGCCACAGGGGCAAGGATTCATGGCAGCCCCCATCATAAAACGAGCAGGCCACACGACCGTTCCGCTAGCCCGGCTCACCGAAATGAGTCCCTCTTCCATCGGTTCTCGCAAAGCCTCCAGGACACTGCGGTTGAATTCGGGGAGTTCATCAAGAAACAAAACGCCATTATGAGCCATGCTAGCCTCCCCAGGCCGCAAATGCACGCCGCCCCCAACAAGAGACACCATAGACGCCGAATGGTGTGGCGTCCGGATAGGACGAACCATTACCGGCTTAAAGCATTCCATATCCCCTGCAGCCCTTGCGCAGGAATGTATGCGGGTCGTCTCGAGAATTTCCTCATCCGTCATTTCGGGGAGGATTCCCGGAAGGCATTTGGCACATAATGATTTTCCCGCACCGGGAGAACCAACCAACAGGAAATTATGGGCTCCGGCAGCAGCCACCTCAAGAGCTCTTTTGACCCCTTCCATCCCGATGACATTCTTAAAGTCTGGTATTCCCTGTATGCAGGCATACCCCTGTCCAGCGCCCCTCTCCGCTCCATGCGCGGCAGCCAGTCCCGCCGCCGAAACAGCCTTAGACACAGCCCCCTTTTCTAACACACCAACGCATTCCTTTAGGGAATCCGCACACACGTACCGCACACCTTCTACAAGACGCACCTCCCGTTCGTTCCCCCGAGGCACCACAAGAACGTCTCTCTTGCGATCAGGGAGACTCATGGCCACCGAAAGGACTCCACGAACAGGCTTCAACAAACCATCTAGGGAAAGTTCCCCCACAAACACCAACCGTTCCAAATCAGGAACTTCAATTTCGCCGGTAGCCACAAGAAGACCGATAGCCAACGGCAGGTCAAGGGCACTGCCCTCCTTCCGCAAATCCGCGGGCGACAAGTTCACCGTCGTTCGGAAACCTGTCACCACCTTATCTATGGAACGGATGGCCGAGACCACTCGTTCCCTAGATTCCCTTACCGCATTGTCAGGTAATCCAACCAAAGTAAAACCCGGCAGCCCCTGAGAGGCGTCGACCTCGACGCTTACGGGAACAGCCTTTATTCCAAACAGGCAGTAAGAACGGATTCTATGGAACAAGAGAACCTTCCTAGGCCATGGCGGCCTGATAGCGTTCAAGAACACAGTTTTCGATGTGTTCACGGAGCTGGCGGGTAACGGGAGAGCAAATGGTGCGGAATTCCTCGCCCTTATAGAAAGGATCGTTCGGATAGCCCACAAACATACCGTTTTCACCATCCATCACACGAAGACCACGAATCAACATCTGGTCATTCAGGACTACGGTGGCAAGCCCCTTAATATGTCCCATGCTAGGTCCTTCCTTAAAAGGGAAAACCTGGACACTGGTGACCGCAAGACAATCAAACTGACTTGTTGCCTGTTTGACTTCATTTTCTTTTATCTGTTCTGCCATAAAGACCTCCTAAGTCATTGGCGTTAACTTATCCAACATCTAACGGTTTACCAGAACCGTCCGATGACGCCCCCTTAATGCAAAAGCCATGCCAAATACAAAAACGCCCTTTTTCATCAAAAAAAGGCATTCCCATTTTTTCATTCTAAATTAAGCAGCGATTAATCACTGATTAATCAGTGATTATCTATCTTATAGCCATGCTTCTTAATGCAAATCTAAACTGGCCTCAGAATCAGGGAAAAGTTCTCCCCTCAGTCCTTGCCGACGTAGAAATCAGCGCCGACTATTTTACCGTCAGCTTTACCATCGAGGAACCCGACACCTGCTTCCGTGCCGAAGTGCAAGAAGACAACGGCCGCAGTTGGGAAGATTCCTGCGTAGAAATTTTCCTGCAGAACCCAGCAAACCCCAGCGAGTACTTCAACTTCGAAACGACAAGCCGAGGTTTCCTGCTGGCAGCCCACGGGCCAGATCGCAACAACCGTACCACCCTGTCCCAGGAAGACATCAACAAGGTCATCCGCACAAAGCAAGTGGCCAGCGTCGCCGGGAACCTGGTCTGCTGGGGAATGACCGTACAGATTCCCGCCAGCCTCTTCGGGCTGAATTCATTTGTCGGAAAGTCTCTTCGTGGCAACCTCTATAAATGCGGCGACAAGTCCCAGTCGCCCCACTATCTGAGCGCCTTCCCCGTAGAAACAGAAAAGCCGGATTTTCACCGGCCCGAATTCTTCAGAGAATTTGTATAAAGTGTGCGGCGATTACTGCCGCTTTTTTTATTTCATCTTGATTTTCATTTCGAAGACCTGACGTCCTGTCTCATCTTCAATCTTCATGTAGGTGGCGCCCTTGTGGTCCGCACGGAAAATCTTCAGCAGAGTTCCTTCCATGGACTCTCCCAAAAAATGGACTTCCATTTCGGAGGGAGTACAAAGTTCCCAGTCTGCAGAAGAGAACACGTTCATCGACAGTTCGATGTACTTGATGTTGTTCATATGATGAGACATGTCCAGATGCTGAGGCAGAACCCGCTGCTGGTAAATCTCTTCGTACTCATCGGGAGTCACTTCGAACTTGGTAAACTTGTCATCGAGGACCTGTTCCGGGAAACCCTCTGTAGGAAAGCCCACCGTAGAAAGTTTCATGGGACGATGACGTACCAAATCCAGGCAGCAGGCCTCCTGTACGGCCAACACAATGGGTTCGCCCTCGGTTGTGGTAATGGCGGTACTTTCATAAGTTCGAATCAGGCTGTTACTTGTAGGGTATGAAGTCGTCACCACCTTATCACCCCAGAACGGGCGCTGGAAAAATTTCAGTTTGGCCTTGGAAATAACCCAATAGCCGCCCTTTTCCTTTACGAAAAAATTATCCTGTTTGAGTTTCCCCAGATTTTCACAGAGGTTATCCTGGACCATAAGAACCGTCTGGGCCACGCCCATTTTCCCGGACACGTCAATATAAGCCGACGTAACGGTACGGGGCTTCTGGAACACCAGCGGATTCTTTGCAAGGGAGTAAATATCGATCATGGCAGTGAAGAGTGAAGAGTGAATAGTTTACTTGATTAATATATATGCAAAAAAGAAAAAGTACCGGCAAAAATGTCGGTACTTCCTGAAAAAGTTTCGTTCGCGAGGCCGCGACGTTCAACTCTTAGATCTTTTTAAGAACCAAGAGATGGCCAGGAGCCTTGTTGGGATCCAGACGGACGAAGTTCTTGTTGCCGCGCCAGACGAAGGATTCGTCGGTGAGCAAGTCCTTCAGGAAGAAGAAGGAATCTTCGTTCAGGCCGAGCTTTGCCATGTCCAGTTCCACCATGCCTTCCTGGGCGTTGTCCATGTCCATATTGCAGACGAACAGGAGAACGTCTTCGCCAGACTTCTTGGAGTAAACCATGAGCTGGTCGTTGGCGCAGTAGTGGAAGTCCAGGTTATCGTATTCCTGGAGAGCCGGATGTTCAAGACGTGCGGTGTTCACGCGGCGAACGAAGTCCTGGATGCCCGGACCAGCCCAGTTATGAACCTTGTACTGATACTTTTCAGAATCCTGCAATTCTTCCTTGATGGGAGAAGGAATGTTTTCGCAGAGTTCGTAACCGTTATACATACCGGTAAGGCTGCTCAAGGTACCAGCCAGGAAGTAGCGCTGCTTGAATGCGTTGGCGCCCTTGTAAGCCAGGTACTTGGGGAAGATGTCCGGTGTGGTCGGGAAGAAGATGCCGCGCATGTATTCCTTGGCGTCGGACTGGGTCAGTTCCTTCAGGTACTGTTCGAATTCCCACTTGGCGCTACGCCATGCGAAGTAGGTGTAGCTCATGTCGAAGCCAGCCTTGGCCAGGCGATGCATCATCTTGGGGCGGGTGAAGGCTTCTGCCAGGAACACCAGTTCCGGACGCTTTTCCTTGACGTCGGCGATGAGCCATTCCCAGAAGGGGAAGGGCTTGGTGTGGGGATTATCGATACGGAAAATTTCGATGCCCTTGTCGGCCCAGAACAGGATGATGTTTTCGATTTCCTGCCACAGTTCCTTGTAGTTCTTGTTGTAGTAGTCGAAGGGGTAAATGTCTTCGTACTTCTTGGGCGGATTTTCAGCAAACTTGATGGAACCATCAGGTTCGTGGTAGAACCATTCCGGATGTTCCTTAACATACGGGTGGTCCGGAGAGCAGTTCAAGGCGATGTCCAGAGCCAGGCGCAGACCCTTGGAGCGTGCAGCCTTGGCAAAATGTTCAAAGTCCTTCATGGAGCCCAGTTCAGGGTCGGTAGCATAGTGACCGCCGAACTTGTTACCCACAGCGTACGGGCAACCCGGTTCCAGGGGCTTACCCTTCTTGTCGGTCTTGGCGTGGAGGGCGTTGTTGGCACCCTTACGGTTGGTGACGCCAATGGGGTGAATGGGAACCAGATAAACAGTGTCAAAGCCAAGGTCGGCGATGTAGTCCAGCTGCTTTTCGCAGTCCTTCCAGGTTGCACTCTTGGTGGGGTCGGTGCCCTGGCTCTTGGGCCACATTTCGTACCAGGTACCGGTACGTGCATAGGTCGGGTCCACACGGAGCTTCATCACCGGGCTTTCGGTGGGAACATCCTTGGGCTCGATGGTCCAGGCGCAAACCTTGTATTCGTAGTAACCGATGTTGTTGACGGTAAAGGAACCTTCCCAGAGGTCGTTATCCACGAAATGCATGGGAGCCTGTTCCCACTTGACGGCGGCAGGCTTTGCTGCGGCCTTGGCGGTCTTCTTGGCCTTGCCTTCTACGGGGACATGGCGGTAAAAAATTGCGGCGTCATACTTCTCGTGGCTGTGGCGGAAAATGTCTGCCTGCACGGTCACGGAATCACCCGGTTCGCGCTTGATCATGAAACGGCCGCCCTCGATGTTCGGGCGGATATTCTCGATAACGAGATTGTCTTTTAAAGTAGGAATCATTGCCATAGTGCTATAAAATTAGAAAGGTTAAAGGATAATGGTTATAGACGTTCCATCAAAGTTATAGAAAAAAGGCACCCACCAGGATGCCTTTAAAAGTCTGCGTTGTTTCCTTGCAATCTTACTTACTCAAACGAAGGACCTGGGCTTCCTTGATTCGGAGGACTCTTTCCGTCTTGCCCAGATTCAGTTCAAAGCGGGCAAAGGGGTCGTTCACTTCGGGAGTAAATTCAATCTCGATAGACTGACCGGTCTGTGCCACTTCCTTGTGTTCCGAGAAGCCAACCGCTTCGTAAGTGGAGTAGGAACCGATTCTAACAGTAATCTCGCCTTCCACTTCAGACCAGATGGTAAAGATACACTTGTACTTGACACCGGCAATGAGAGCCACATTCTCCTGCATGAGCTGAACGCTGTAGGAGTAGTTGCCACCCTTGGTCACGTTCACCTTCATGATACGGTCGCCACTCCTTTCGGTAACGATAGCGGTGTCGGCCTTGCCGCCAAGCTGGGTCTTGAAGATCCAATCGGTGGTAAAGGGAGACTTGAAGTTTCCATTGATCAAGGTGTTCTCGCCAAGACCTGCAGCGATATTCTTCCAGATGTCGTTCACGTAGTCCATGCGTTCCACATTTTCGACACCGGCCGTATCAGCTTCGCCAACTTCCAGGTACTTATAGCGCAGCGGCTGGAAGCTAGGAATGAAGCGGTTATTCAGAGAATCCCAAAGGGCCGCGTTATTCTTTTCGTCGATGAGGATAACGCCGTCAGACAAATCAGCCTTGGAGAAGTCAAGACCGTCAGCGAACTTCTTGACGCGGAACTCCACCTGCAGGTTTGCCACATTCTTCGCGGAATCGATTTCAATCTGGGAATAATGATAGCGCAACTGCAAAGCCTGGAAGTGAGACAGGCTAAAGATAAAGGGAACATACTTACCATCGCGCAGCACTCGGCCATAAACCTTGCCGGCCTTATGGGGCTTGAAGGAAACACCAATTTCCTTCAGGTAGAAGTCCGATTCAGGCAACAGGTCGATCTTGCTGAAATCTTCTTCAACAAAGGACTGTTCCGTAAAGGAAATAGGCATGGTTTCCACGTCGGACCCTTCGTAGGGCCAGACCGTCAGACCGCGGGTCAATATGGTGTCCGTCACACTGACGTAAATGCTGTTGTATGTACGGACATTCGTCAGTTCCAGTGCAAAGGTATCCAGAATCACAGCACTATCGCTGGAGGAAGCCTTTGTAAGCGCACGGGCGGCAGTACCCTTATCGTAATCCACAACAAAGCTAGCGGTAAGCGGCAGGGACACAGGTTCTTCCGGTTCCGGAAGAATGGAATCATCCGGAGTAATCACGGGAATAGAATCCTGTCCCGTGGTATCCCCATCGGCGATAGGATTATCCAGGGACGGGTTGCCAATTTCTATACCAGCGACAGACTTGTCATCGGCACAGGCGACCAACGACAAACCAGTTAGCATCAAGCTGGCGAAAGCGGCTATGGACAAAAAGAAACGCATCACACTCCTCGAGTCAGCGGGAACAGCTGAATGTTGATTTGTACAACCTCTTCAGCTTCTCCGGCTTTTGCAGAGAAATCTAGTAGTTCTTTTCGCATAAGTTGCAAATGTTTCTTCAAATTAACGAAATCAGAGCGCTTAATTCCAAAAGTCAAGGCGGAAACGTCCCTTTCGGCACCCGGAAGGTCGTTCAGCATCTTGTTTGAAAGGCTAAGCATCTGGTTGTGGTACATCTTGACCACAACATCCTGGACTTCGTCGTCGGTCGTAATCAGCGGATTACTCTGTCTATAACCGTTAGCGGTCTTTACCAGCAGACCCAACTCCAACAGCAAGTTCAGGGATTCAGTCACCTGCGCCGGGGTAATCAAGCCACGGAGACGCTTGGAAATCTGGTCGGGGATAGGACGGAAATCCTTGAGTCCCACCATTTCCAGAATTGCGGAATGATGCCATTCCTTAAAAATTCGAAGCTGAGCCTTGTCCATCTTGTGCAGCCTGGAGCGAGGGCTTGCCTTGATCAACTGGGCGTAGTAGATTTTCTTGTCTTCGTCAGTTGTTGCCTGGTTAAAGAAAACCAGACTTTCAAAATATGCGGCACGTTGATTCTCGAGACCGAGACCGTGGATAAGCTTGGTAGCAGTGTTCTTTGTGATGTTACGCTTGCCGTCGATGGCAAGTTTCAGATGAGCATGACTAGAAAGCCCGGCCTTTTCGGCAAAAAAACGCAAACTGAAGGCCGCAGTGGTCTTCTTCTTATACTCGTAATAGTCCCTAAGGTACACCCTGTAATTGGTGTACTGCAGAACATCAGGTTCTACGAGGATATTTTCTTTCCCATTTTCCATACTTAGAAAGATAGAAGAGTGCGCCTCAATATTGAAAAAATAATCTCTTTTTGTTGTTTACTCGAGTAAACATTCTGTAACCAGAAAAACAATTCCTAACCATCGCGGGCAAGCCTTGAAAAACGGACATGATCCACGAAAATCCCGTTTTTTAACTCAAAATCGCGACATATACCCTCTTCGCGGAACCCACAGCGGCGAGCCACCCCCTGACTTTTGGGATTTTCCACCGAGGCGAAAAGTTCCAATCGGTTTAACCGCAGAGTGTCAAGGGCAAACCTACAAAGGCACTCCAGGGATTCCGTCATGAGACCGCGACCGGTAAATTCCCTGAACAGCCAATAACTCAAGGTGGCAGAATGGTTCCCCATGTTCACGTCCATCATCAGGAAGCCAGCCAGGTTCCCGACGGAGTTTTCGGCAACGTTCGCAATGGAGTTCGAGCCGCCTTCTGCCGTTTCGAAGATCTGCCAACAGCCGCCCTGGGACAAGTGAGCCTGCAGACACCAGGAGCGGGCCCTCTTTCTAAGATCCGCAGGAGACGTTTCCGCAATCCAGGGTAAGTGTTCCAGAAGAAATTCCCGGGAACCGCAAATCTTTTGGTACAGCGCGTCAGACGCCGCCTCGTCCAGTTCCCGCAGGCCAACAAGCGTTACCCGCGCCCCCTTCAGGTTCGCGGTTTCAAACACCTCGGAAAAATGTTCCTCAAAAGAATCCATGCCTTAAAGTTAGAAACTCACCACCCGGCATTCCACCGTATAAAAAAAAGCCGGCGCAGATATACCGCACCGACCTTTCTCTCTCAGTGTTAAACTTAACCGTAAACGTAACCTAGAACAGCTGCAATCACGGAAAGAACGACAATCTGTTTGACAATGAAAAGTTCATGTGACTTCATATTGGTTCCTCAAGTTCTACGAATGAGAAAATACAAAGTCAATTTCAGGAAAACAACGAATGTAAGAAGATAATCACAAAAAGACATCCCGGGTGTGAACTATATCAAAACCACGGGATGCTTAACTTTTTTTTACAATTTTCGCCGTTAAAATTTCGTATTTAGGCGCGACCGTCTTACTTCCGCATTCTCTTCTTGATCAGGAACAGACCACCCACAATCATGGAAGCACCCAGGATCAACGAGATAACAGCACTGCGGGTAAAGCCCGCAATAATAAAGGTCACGAAGGAAACGCCGGCCACGTAAAGTACGTAGGGCAGCTGCGTATTCACATGGTTCACATGTTCGCACTGAGCGCCGGCGCTGGCCATGATAGTCGTATCCGAAATGGGAGAGCAATGGTCTCCGCAAACGGCACCAGCCATACATGCAGAAATAGAAATCACCATGAGGCTGTAGTCAACACCGCCAAAGGCTGCCACCACGATAGGAATCAGGATGCCGAAAGTCCCCCAGGATGTTCCCGTCGCAAAAGCCAGGAATGCCGCAATGACAAAGATGATGGCGGGCATGAAATTCATGAAACTCGCCGCACTGCCGCTTACGACACCGGCAACAAATTCCTTTGCACCAAGAGTATCTGTTACGCCCTTCAAGGTCCAGGCGAGACTCAGAATAAGAATGGCGGGAACCATGGCCTTGAAACCTGCCGGCAGACATTCCATGCACTTGCCAAAGCGAAGTACACCGCGAGACACATACAAAATAACAGTCAGTACAAGAGCAGCGAAGGAACCCAACACAAGACCGATAGAAGCATCGCTTGCACCGAACGCATCTACAAAGCCCTTGGCCTCCTTACCACTGGCAAAGAATCCACCTGTATAAATCATACCGATGGTACAAAAGACAATGAGCAGCACAATGGGGAGCACCAGGTCCATCACCTTGCCACGACCTTCAGGAACGACAGGTTCTTCCCTTTTCGCAGCAGCGATTTCAACGGCGGACTCAAACTTCTTCATGGCACCGAAATCGATTTTCCAAAAAACAACCAGGAAAATGGCAAGCAAGGTAAACAGGGCGTAAAAATTAAAGGGAATCGCCTTGATGAAAAGTCCCAGTCCATCTTCGCCTTCCACAAAGCCCGACACAGCGGCAGCCCAGGAACTGATGGGGGCAATAATGCAGACCGGGGCCGCAGTAGAATCGATAAGGTAAGAAAGCTTTTCGTGACTGACCTTGTACTTGTCGGTAATGGGGCGCATAACGCTACCCACCGTAAGGCAGTTAAAATAATCGTCAATAAAAATCAGGATGCCAAGACAGATCGTGGCCAGCTGGGCTCCCGTCTTTGTCTTGATGCGCTTCTTGGCCCACTCACCAAAGGCTGCCGAACCACCCACACGATTCATGAGGGCGACCATGGTTCCAAGAATGACTAGGAACAGGAGGATGCCTACGTTCCAGGGATCAGAGACCTTGGCTACAAGGCCATTCTTGAAAATGGAATCCAAAAAAGTCGGAAAGCTACCCTGGCTAATGAAAAGGGCGCCAATCACCACACCGGCAAAAAGCGAAGAATAGACTTCCTTTGTCAGCAAGGCAAGGGCAATAGCCACAATCGGGGGAACCAGAGCCCAGAAAGTTCCGCTAGCAAAAATCCACTGTTCCATATTAAGGTTCCTTTTCTAAACTGGCGAGGGGTTGCTTGATGCCAGATTCTTCCAGCTTTTCAAGGACGGCAATTGCGTAGTTCAAGGCATCTAGTGCCCTTGAATTGGCGTACACCTTCATATCATTCAGGGCCATTATGGCCCTTACGTTATCCATCTTTTTTTCGCTCATACAATCTCCTTTGAACGAAGTCTTAAAAATCAAACATCCTTACCGCGGTAAGCCATAATGGCCAGCACCACAAAACTCCCTGCGATGATTCCGATCAAGGGCAAGTCGGCCTGGTTCATCAGGAACATCTTGAAAAGTTTAACCGCCTGTGAACTGATGAAAGCATAACCAGCAGAACACAGGATCACGAACAAGGCGAAACGGCCCACAAAGGGCACGCTCCTGGTAATCTTCTTGAAGTAGCCATTGATGGATGCGCCATAAATCATTAGAAGCGTGGCGATGATACCCACCGAAATAGAATCCATGTGGAATCTGAGAAAGCCTGCAAACTCGTGGATGTAGTGATTCATGCCCCTAATCTAAAACAGATTAGGAAGTGTGTCAACCGAGGAGTTGTCGATAAACCGCAGAGGCTTGTTCGGGAATAATTTGCGCCAGGCCTCTTCGGAATCCTTGTCCTTCTGCAGTTCCATGCGGCGCAAGGCATCGGCCTCGTTCATATTGCGGTTCTTGGTAAGGCGCTGGAGACGCACTTCTGGCGAGGCCATGACCACCCAGATTTCAGACAGATGTTCCACCAGCTCAGGGACATTCTCGAAAAGGGCGGCCTCCACAAAGTCGGGATTTTCCTTGATGAGGTAGGAAGTCAAAACCGGATAGACCAGATTTTCTAGGCGGAGTCGGGCGCCCGCATCCCTAAAAATCAGGTCGGCAAAAAAATTGCGGTTCACGCCGGATTCCGTCAGCGATTCCGGGCCGAATTCGTTGGCGATGGCTGAGCGCAATTCACCATGGTCGCGGTACAGCTGATGCACGGCCAGGTCTGCATCGATTACACGGATTTTACGTTCGCGGAGCTTGTGTCCTACGAAGGATTTTCCTGCACCAATCTGACCTGTTATACCGATCATAATTACCGCTAAAAATCAAGGGCTACTTGCCCAAGGCAATCATGCAAAGACCCGTGATGATGCCGAAGAGGGCGGCCCACTTCAGCGGACTCTTGCGTTCCTTGAACAGCACGAGACCCGCCACGAAACCAATAAGCACGCTGGAACGGCGGAACACCGTAATCAACGAAATCAAGGCATCGGGGTTGCTCACCGCCAAGAAATAACAGCGGTCAGCTACCGTCAACAGAACCGCCACCAGAAGGAATGTCCAGCGGAACTTGAAAGGCGTGGTGGTCTTGCGCTTGGGGAACCAGGTAATGGCGCAAACTGCGAATTGCCACAGAAGCATGTAGATGCTGAACCACACCTGCACCGTCGTCGGCTCGAAATCCATACGCTGCAAGATAAACTTGTCGTAGGCGCCACTGCAAGCCGCAAGCATTGTGCCCAGGACCATGCAGATCACCCAGCCGTTGCTAAAGAAATGTCCCATTTCCTTTCGGCCAGCCAGGCTCAGCGCCACATAGCTGCAAAGGCACACCGCCACACCGGCCCACTGCATGGCAAAGGGGCGTTCCCCCATCAAGGTCACCGCCAGGAATATGGTAAAGACAGGCGCCAGCGCGCGAATCGTCGTTGCAATAGAAAGAGGCAAATGGGCCAGGGCGTTGTAAGTCAGAATCCAGCTTCCGCCCACAATCATGGCCTTACCCGCCAAAAAAAGATGACTCTGCCAGGGAAGACTCTGACAATTTCCCGTAAAAAGAACCGGAAGCATGAGCAAGGCATAAAATGCGCTGCACATGAAGAGCACGGGCCGTACAGCATTCCCCTGGACCGACTTTTTCTTGGCCAGGTCGTAAAATCCTAAAAAAATGGCCGAGGCAAGGGCCAAAATCAACCATGACATAACGCACACAATGTAGAAATCCCACTTGAAAACCCCAAGGTTTAAACTATTTTTAAGATAATCTTAACATAAAAGGAGCCCCACATGGGTATCAAAGGAAAAGCAACATCCCTGATCGAAGAATTCAAGGCCTTCGCATTCAAGGGCAACATCGTCGACATGGCTATCGGTGTGATCATCGGTGGTGCATTCGGTAAGATCGTCACTTCTTTCGTTAACGACATCGTGATGCCGGGCGTTACCGCTCTCATCGCCATGGGTGGTGCCAAGGACGCAGGCGAAGGCCTCAAGTCCCTCACCTACACTACCGATGCTGGCGTCGCTATCCCCTACGGTAACTTCATCGGCGGCATCGTCGACTTCCTCATCGTGGCCATCGTGGTCTTCCTCGTCATGAAGAAGTTCCTGGGCTTCATGCAGAACATGCGCAAGGCTGAAGAAAAGCCCGCCGAACCTCCTGCACCGCCGGCTCCTCCTGAACCGTCTGCAGAAGAAAAGCTGCTCACCGAAATCCGCGACCTTCTCAAGAAGTAATAGTCCAACAATCAATTTGATTTTGGTCCGCGATTCACAAGCGCTAACTATGAAAAAGACTGTGGTTCAAACCACAGTCTTTTTTCGTTATAGGAAGTTCCGCTATAAACTCAGTTGGACTTCCGCATCAGCCGTAAAAGGCAAGTCTTCTTTTTGCGGAGTGGCGATCACCACCTGGCATTCCTTTTCGCGGATCAAGTCCGCCACGGCGTTTCGACGATTTACGTCCAGTTCCGCAAAGATATCGTCCAGCAAAAGTATGGGCTTGCTCAGATAGCGGGAAGCCACATCCACAGCGGCGAACCGCATGGCAAGAGCCGCAGAACGGCACTGCCCCTGACTTCCTACAGAACGCATTTCGTAACCGCCAATGCAAACCGCCAGGTCATCGCGATGAGGGCCGGCCATAGTCATCCCCTGCAGTTTCTCGACATATTCAAGGCCAGCCAGCTTGCGGGCAAAAGCCTCCCGCAAGGATTCCTCGGACACTATTTCGTCTTGCAGTTCCGCAGGAGATACTTCATCAAGTTCTTCGCCGTCCAAAAACTCGGCACCATCCAATGCATCCAATTCCTTGAGAATGGAACTCTTGTAGGCGCAGGTAATTTCGTCGACGCCACCCGAAAGCTTGCGGTAATAGCCCGTAATAATCGGAGACATTTCTTCGGTCAAGGATAGACGAGCCGACCAGAGTTTCGCCCCCAAATCTATAAGTTGCTCCGTCAGAATTTTGAACAGATCCTCGCCGCCCACCACTTCCGCAGCAGACAATCCATTCCTTCGGTCCTGAGCGGCCTTCTTATACTGTTTAAGCCACTGGTTGCGCTGTTGCAGGACACGCTTGTAGCGGCGAAGCACCGCCCCATTGGCCGCCGACCGGTAGCACAGAATTTCATCGAGCCAATGGCGACGCACATCAGGCGCCCCGCGCAAAAGTTCAATGTCGGAAGGCTGCATAATCACCGCCGGGCAACTTCCAAAAAGTGCCGCAGCGGATTTCAGGCTTTCGCCATTTTCACGGACTTCGGCCCCCCGCCTATGCACGCGGATTCCCCGATTCCTTTCCATGCCATTATCTTCAAAATGCCCCCGCAGGATCATTTCGTCGCACTTCCAGGAAATCGCTTCCTTCAGGTCCTTCGCCCTAAAGGAGAATCCTTGGGCCAGCAGGTGGATCGCCTCGAGGATCGTAGTCTTGCCGCATCCGTTAGGTCCGTAAACGACAGTAATGCCGGATCCAAGCTTCTGCTCGAACCCGGACAAGCTCCGCATACAGTTAACGGATACAAAATCAATCACGGAATGAAGCCCCTCAGGCCAAAGCTAAGGGGAGTCCAGAGGTCCGCCTCGGATTCATAGATCAAGGCGTAGTTCACGTCGAAGAGGTACTTCTTCTTGCCAATGCGGATGCGGAACTTGTAGCCCGCGCCAACAGTCCAGTCCAGGTCATCCATACCCAGGCGCAAAGTACCATCGGGAATGATTTCGCATTCAAAGCCCACGCGGCCAGTCCACACATGAAGATCCGGGTCAAAAGCCAGCAAGGTATCCGCCACCTGATAGTCGATGGCTTCCATCCAGGCATACACCGGCTTGCCCATGATGTGGGAACGGTACCCCACACCAATCTGCAGCACCTTGGGGCGAACGCCATCGGAACTGGCCACAGAGTTATCGGTGCTGGTGTTCTTGGACCACTTGGCAGAAAGATTTTCGCTAAAGCTCAAGTTGCGGATCACTACGGAAGTCGACCACTTCTCATTCCACTGACGCAACCAGCTCAAGTTCAAGGTCATGGGGCTGCGGTAATCATCCACCAGTTCAACGCCTTCGAAATATTCAGAAATTCCCATGTTGTCATAGCTCATGGAAAGAGAAAGACCGAAAGCATCTCGGCGGGTGGCACGGTAGGCAAGACCCAAGTACATCATGGTAAAATAGGGCGAAGCGGTTCCAACGGTTTCATCATCTTCGTTAATCACGTCGAAGTTCAGGTCACCGCGATAAAGCATGGCAAAACCCACACCCATACGCTTACCGATTTTCGTTTCGAGGCCCAGAGAACCACCGGCACGATCCAGGTCGCGCTTTTCGGCATTCAAGTTGTAATTGAAATTCTCACGGAAACCCAGGATGGCCGGATTCCAGTAAGCCGCAGGCATAGAAGCCGTATCGGCAGAACCTGTATTACCACGGCCCAGTTCGCGGGTACCGGCACCCATACGTTCTACAAAACCGTCAAAACTTCCAAGTGTTGCCTTCTTGCCCGCAAAAGCAGGCATTGCGCAAAAGACACACAACAAGAGGACCAGCAACCAAGAGTGCATTCTTTCATCTCTCGTCTGCAGCGAAGCGTTTTCTCTTCTCATTACTTGCGCCCTCCCAAAGTCATGACCTTGCCCCAGCCCACATTATCGTGGTTGTCCTTTACGCGTACATAGTAGACACCCATGGTGCAGGGGCGCCCAGCCTTGTCGTAACCATCCCAGAAATCCACCTTGGGGTTGGTGCTGCGGGAATTGTCGGCATTGCGGGGGGCATCCTTTACGATAGTGCGAACCTTGCGCATGTCGTAGCTGAACACGTCAATGGTAATCTTGGAATCCTGGCTAACCTTGTAAGACACCAGGGCCTGATCGCCAGCGGTAATCACCGAGGGCACCATGCGGACAGAACCCAGGTTGTCGCCCAGCTTGGCACGATTCAAGATGGTGTTCCAGGTCTTGCCGGAATCAGCCGAAACAGAAACGCCGTTTCCGTAGGTGGACAGAGCCAGGCCTGTGCTGTTCTTTGTCAGGGGGAATGCACAAATAGAAGTGATAATGGCGTCGCGGTCCGTGGCTCCGGTTCCATAGCCGTAAAGCCAGGTGTTCCTGCCGTCATCATCCTGTTCCCAGGCGCGGACACCAGCAGAATCCAGCTTGAAGTAGCCGCTCACAGAAGTCGCAGAGGCACCCACAGCGATAAATGCAGTCTTTCCAAGGAATGCGATCCCGCCTACGGTATAATCGCCTTCATCATACACATCCTTCTTTACGGTCTTTCCTGCCGTATCCAAGAAGGCCACCTTAGCAAAATCCTTGGCATCCTTTTTCAGGCGCCACAGCCCACCCTTAATGGAGCCGCTCTTTCTGTAAGAAGTTTCTGCGACAATCTGCAGAGGATCCCCGCCAATCCAGACACCCGTCACGCGGGAAGAATCCAGGGCAGAAGAGGCCTTCTTCACAGATCCGTCAGAAGAACGTTTCCACAGCCCCTTGGAAGTAGCCATCCACAGGTCACCTGTTTCGGGGTGCAGAGCCACCGCAAAAATGTCGGGGTTCTTCTTGCTGTTAAAGGAATAGCTGGACTTGGCAGAATCAAGAGTTTTCGTTTCGAGATTCAAGGCATAAAAACTCTTCTTCGCGCTGTTTCCAGAAACATCGTAAAGGGCGAGGCCGGCGGAACCGCGGGCAATCCACATCACCTTGGCAGAAGAATCGTAGGCAAATCCGCTGGAGGCATAAGACATGGCCGAGGAATCGGTATCCTCTAACTTTTCGGGAACCGCAAGGGGCGTCCCGTAAATTTCATCTACACCGCGAACCGAGAAGAATCCCCTGGGCTGCAGGTAGGATTCATCGTCATTCATTCCCACCATCGGGAGGACATAGCCCAACTTACCAGCAAGAATAGAAGGGGTGCGACGACGTTCAGCCATATCGTCCCAGAAAATGCTGTCGTGGACTGCGGTCAGGGAATCATCCATCTGCCCCTGAGAAGATTCAGCCAGGCGAACCGTTCCGTCGCCAGCCACATTCAAAGTCAGAAGGGTAACACCGCTATAAATATCGCCACGGGAAAACACCCACAGCTTACCCGTTTCGGCCGAAGCGTTGACATTCAGCGTGTAGTTACTGAAAAGAGTTTCGGCGGCCAGGGCGGAACCGGCAAGCACCAGGCCTGCAGCCACCAAGCCTTTTAACCTTAAAATACCTTCAGTCCATTTCATAATATAACGTCCCTTTTCTGCTATCTCATATCGATTTCATCGACACCGGGAATGGCCTTGTATCTAAAATCGCTGTCGGAAACTTTCTTCATGACCTTCAGGTTAACGATGTTATACCAGGAACCGTTTCCAGAAGGGTCCATGGTAAACAGGCGCACCGGAGAAAAATCCTTTTGAGACAGCCACACTTCCATCTGGGTGAATTGCCCCGCATACTTCGAAGGGTCCAGTTTCAGTACCCACAACTTCTGGCCACCGAAATTGCCTTCGGTCATTTCCTTGGCGTTGCAGTTCAGGTATTTAAATAGAAGCTCGGAAGGGTGCAGCTGACTGGAAAGATCCTCCACGGCCTTGATCAGGACCTGCTTCTGCTCCACATTGTATTGCCACATGTCGACACCGTCGCTATAGAACTTGATGCCGGCGATATCAAGAACAAACTTATCGCCTTCGGCCACCTTGAGGCTCCCCATCTGCGATGCGATATCCGGCGAATCCGCATAAAACACCTGCAGTTTAAAATCCAGGCTCCAGGCCTTACCGGACTTGAACCAGGCCTTGGATTTTTCCATGGCCTGACTTGCAGTCAGGGCAAAAGTCACCTGGGCCAACACCAAAAGAATAGCCACCAGGAATTGGGGTCTAAAGGAACATTTTCTTATCATAGTTATCAAAATTTACAAAAATACCCCCCATAATTTGTATTTCAAATTGTTTTTATGTTGGTCTACGACATTGGATATTGCTATCTTTAGGCGTGAAAATTTAACACCCAGTATTGGAATCACTGTATGCGCAAAATGATTTTGCCCATGGTCGCAATGACCGCCGCATTTGCAACTGCCGCCGACATCGAAGTCCACGGTGACGTGAATTTTGACTACGCCAGCTATTTTGACGAGGATTTTGACCCGGTCAACGCCGGCAACCAGGATATTGACCTTTCCGTAAAGGCAAATCTCGATGAAAACGTGTCTGTCGTCGTTAGCGGAACCACCCACAGCACCCTCGGCGCCACCGAAGAAGACTCTGAAGTCCGCCACGGCAAGGCCCGCGCAACCGCCATGGGCGAAGAAGGCCGCCACAATTCCTTCGAATTCGACGGCGTACAGCTCCGCTGGGACGTTAGCCACGACGTAAGCCTGGTCTTTGGCGACATGACCTACAGCGCAGGTGCATTCAACTACTACTTCTGGCGCGATGCCTCCCGCTACGCCGTAATCATCCGCGAAGAAAGCCTCCGCGGTTTCGGTGCTGAATTCGGCAACGACAAGTACGGCCACGGCGCATTCTACTTCGGCGCCTCCGACAACACCGACCATACCATGGACTTGTTCGTCACCTATGCATTCCCCATGCTGAACCACCCCGACGAACACTTGATCCTTACCCCCAGCCTTGACTGGGTATTCGGCGAAAACATCGGCCGCCCCAACACCTACTCCCTGGGCACCGAAGTGGACTACTCCAAGAGCTACGACAAGTTCAACTACGGCATCTACGCCGTCTGGGGTCTCCACCCGTACAAGGGCAAGGGCGTACACTCCTTCTTGCTGGAACCCAGCATGAACTACGGCGTATTCAACCTGGCCATGACCTACTTCTACGCCATTACCAATAGCGAATACGAAACCGCTCCCCAGCTGTCCACCGACGACCAGAAGCTCTTCGCAATCGAACCCAGCTTTAACCTCCACAAGAAGTACACCATGGGCTTCAGCTACGAACTCCATGACCCTGACACCGAAACCAGCGGCGACAGCTTCCACTTCCTGGGCATGAACCATTACCTGTATCCCACCATGAAGACCGAACTGGTATTCTGGTACGGCTACAACTTTGGCACCAAGAGCGGTCCCTTCGGAGATTCCAAGTTCTCCCTGGGCTTCAGCGGCAAGGCAAACTTCTAAGTTCAGCTAGCTTCGCTCCCTATGCGAATCAAGGCTCTGGATTCAATCCGTGGCATCCTGCTGTTGCAGATGACCCTGGATCACTTCGGAAAGCCCATTTCTCATTACCTATATCAGTGCTTCGGCTTCTTCAGTGCAGCCGAAGGCTTTTTTTTCTTATCGGGTTTTGTGGGCGCCTTGGCAGCCTTCAGCAAGTCTGCCAAGGATCCAAAGCAAACCTGGATGCGCTCCCGCGCATTCAAGATCTGGAAGTACCACAGCATTACGCTGGCAGCGGTCGCCATTGCCGCCTGCATCATCCTGACCCCGATCCGCGAATACTTCAGCAACTTCCCGGAACACCCGGTGCTAGTTAGCCTGTGGTCCATACCCATGGTGAACACGCCGGATTACCTTGACGTCCTGCCCCTTTATGTGGTCTTTCTGCTAATCGGTTCTGCGCTGTTCCCCCAGATGATCCGAGGGAACATTCTCGCCATCTGGTGCGCAAGCGTCGCCCTCTGGATTGCGGGGCAGTACGGCCTGCGGGACACCCTCAACAGCCCGCTCCCCAGATGGATAAACCACGGCTTTTTCGACCCGCTTTGCTGGCAGTTCCTTTATGTGACGGGGGCGGCCATTGCCGCCTGCTGGAAACGTTCCCAGGTCTTTACCCCTACATTCTTCAAAAAATTTGACCGCCTTATCCCGCTATTATTCATTATCCTTGTCTTCCTGTTCCTCTGGAGGCACGAATATATCCCCCTGCAGCAGCCCTCCAAGTTCTGGATAAGCAAGGCCGCAATCGGGCCGTTACGATTCGTCAACTTCATGGTGTTCGTCTCCCTGGTCAGCTGGATTGTCCGCCGCTTCCCCAGCGCACTGGACTTCAAGGTTACCAACGTCATCGGGCGCCACAGTCTAGACGTCTTTACGGCACACATCGTCCTGGTCTACATCTGGCTTGCCACCCCCGGCAGCATCCGTTACCACGAACCATGGAACATAGCCGCCCCCATTGCCGCATGCCTACTGCTGTGGCTCCTGGCAAAGATCCGAGAACCCCGCCAAAAATAAGGCGAACCATCAAGCGCCCCGCAAACAAGGCGAACGCAAATGCCCGCCACAAAAGCAAAGAGCCCCGGTTTTCACCGAGGCTCCTGTTGATTTTAAATCTGCTTCAGACTAAATCAGTCTTGGACTATTACTGACCGAGGTACTTGCGGCCGATACCGAATTCGTCCTTGTATTCGACGTAGTCAGGAACGAAGTCCTTAGCATAGGTGAAGGAGACGTTCACGGAGCACAGGAATTCGTTCATCAACTTACCCTTAGTGCCCTTCTTGATGGGCTGCTTCTTCTTTTCGATCTTTTCGTCGCCCTTCTTGCCAACGAGGACTTCAGCTTCGCACCAGCCACCGCTGACCTTAGCAATTGCTTCCTTACCGTCGGTAGAAACGACCTTGATCTTTTCGGGATCCAGTTCGGTGTTGTTACCGGTAGAGGCCCAGAACTGGAGTTCGCCGTTGAGAGAGCCCGGAGCCATCTTGATGGTGGGCAGAGCCATGACGTAGCCCCACTTGTCAACAAAGCGCTTGCCAGCAGCGTCGGCGATGTTTTCACCGAAGATCAGGAAGTAGCCACGAGTGGTCTTGCGGTTCTTGTTAAGAGCTGCCTTGACCTCTGCATTTTCGGGTGCGACGTATTCGAGGCGGAGCAGGCCGAATTCAGAAACCACCGGATCAGATTCATCCTTGATTTCGGGGAGAGCCTTGGCAACGACGGCGTTTTCTGCTTCGTTACGGAGGGTCTTTACAGAACCTTCGCCGACACCCTTGGACTTTGCATAGACCAGGGCGGTATCGATACGTGCAAAAGCGTTGATGATGGTGTTGAAGTCCACACCGTCCTGAGTAGCCTGCTGCTTACCGACAGTAGCCATCTTGGTGACGTATTCTTCAACAACTTCGGCGTTCTTGACTTCGGGCATGTTGACGCCAGCCTTGTCAAAGTAGCCGCTGATCAAATCGCTGTTAAGATCCTTCTTGGCTTCGATTTCTGCAGCACGGACCAGAGCGAGAGTGAAGTTATCGTAGAATTCGTCAGACACGCTACCCTTCTTCTTTGCTTCCAGGTAGGAGTTGATGGCGTTACGATAACGGCCTTCCTTAAGGTGTTCGTCACCACGCTTTTCGTTGGTTCCCTTGCAACCGACCATCGTAAAGGCGACGGCAGCAGCCAGAGAGGCAAGAAAGATCTTCTTCATTTTGTTTTCCTTCAGCCAATAGGGCTTTGTAAGTGTTTTATAAGCTTTTGCACCAAAAATTTGAATTTGGGCGTATACTTCTTAAAAATAATTAAATAAATTTATACCAACCTTTGGGTATAAGTAAAATTTTATTAGGAGTAATCTCTTAGGCATGAACATTCTTGTCGTAAGCCCGGAAGCAGGCAATTGGAGGCGCACGAGCCCCCTGGCAACCGCAGTCAACCGCATGACAGACGCATTCGCATGTGCCGGCGCCAAGGTTTTGACCTGCTCCCCGTTCTACAAGGAGCTGATGGTCGATGTAGATTCCTACAAGTGCATCTTTACAGGAACCGAAAAACTTCAGAACAAGCCCTACGAGATCTGGGTATCCGAAAAGGACCCCCTCCACACCTACATATACAACCAGGAATTTTTTGACAGACCCCACGTGTACGGCCCTCCCGACGAGCGCCCCTACACCGACAACCACCTGCGTTTCGCCTTTTTGGCCTCCGCAGCGCTAGCCTACGCCGAAGCCTCCAACTTCGCCTGCCAGGCCATCATGGGTCACGAATGGGGCGGCGCCCTTGCCGGCACCCTGGCAAGGACTCTGTACACCAGCTACGCCGCCGACATCCCCTTCTTCTTCAACATCCATAACATCACCTACGACTTCCACGTACCCTCCAGCGAAATCGAGAAGATCGGCCTCCCCCGCGAAGACTACAACATGGACGGCTACGAGTTCTGGGGCAAGGTGAGCCTGTTGAAGGCCGGCATCCTGTATGCCACCAAGGTATTGTTCCCCTCGCCGGGTTACCGCGACGCCATGCTGAACACAAACCTGCCCGGCGGTCTTAGCGGATTCCTGAACCGCAACGCCGACAAGCTGATTGGCGTGCAGTTCGGTGTAAGCTACCAGGTATGGGATTTCAACGACCAGGACTGCCTCCCCATCAAGGAAGCAAAGCGCAGAGCCAGGGCCAACCTGCAGCAGCAGTTGGGCATCGTCTTTAAAGACAAGATGGTTATCTACGTCCACCTGGATTCCGAAGCGGGCAACACTTCCGAGACCTTGGCCACCATCCTTTCGGACGTGGCACACCTCGACGTATTCCTTATCGTCGGAACTTCGTCCAGGAACAACGCCGACTGGAACTACTACAAGGAATTCGCCACGCAGTACCCCGACGTCATGTACCTGCTGGATTTGGATAAATTCATGGGTGACGCCACAAGGCTCCGCGACACGCTGGCTGGTTCCGACGTCCTGTTCGCCGCCAACCTGAGAGAACCATCTTCTTCGATCATCTTGAAAGCCATGGCCGCAGGAACACTCCCCCTGACCGGACGCACCGTAGGCGTTTCTACCATGCTGACCACCTACAGCCTCGAGACTGCAGGCGAAGCCAACGCCTTCCTGGTTGACGACGCCAACGCACCCCACCAGATGCTGCGCTGCGTCAAGGACGCCGAGAACGTCTACAAGACCGAGACCGCCGACTGGGACAAGTGCGTCGTGAACGCCTACAGCGGATTCCACTACGAATGGTGCAGAACCATCTCCAAGTACCTGCTGATCCTTGGCGAACTTGGACTGCAGCCCAAGGCATAAAGAACAAATTCTTAAACGTAAAGCAGAAGTTTGTTTCCCGAGCAAAAGGGAAAGGAGTCTAGAGGGAGGGGAAAGCCCCTCCCTTTACATAAAAAAAGACAGGCCATACGACCTGTCTTTTTTAGTGGAGCCTCTCGGGCTTGAACCGAGGACCGGCGGGTTATGAGTCCGCTGCTCTAACCAACTGAGCTAAAGCTCCGGTACGCCTTGCGACGTTGGGGTGTAATATAGTAAAAAATATGGTTCTAGAAGAAACCGTGACGTAAATAAGTTCTTCTTTTGCAGACGAAAATTGCGGACAGCACACCCAATTAAAGAATTTTTAATAAACCAAACACTTAAACTAGAATTTTAATTTATATTTTAGGTTAATCAAAAAAAGGAGAACATGAGGATATGAAATGCAAATCGTCTACGCCACTAAAGAGTTGGCAACATGCGCCGGCGACAAATCACTCGCGGTAAAAAAACTAGGCCAGCGTCGAGCGAACGTTTACTGGGCTAGACTTGAAACTCTTAAACAAGCTTGCGATTTGGGAGAATTAAAGAATATGCCCGGCCGTTTTCACGAACTGACAGGAAATCGCGCAGGGCAATGGGCTTGCGATTTGGATCACCCCTATAGGCTTATTTTCAAACCTTTAATCAACAACGAAGGAAATATCGTCGGTTTAATTGTAGAGCAAACGGTCTCAATCATGGAAATTGTTGATTACCATAAGTAGGATTTTATATGAACGTATATCATTGTGACGAACTTGCTGTAATTTTCCCTCCAGGACGCGATCTAGCAGAAAAAATTCAAGAAATGGGAATGGACGCCAACGACCTGGCCGCTCGCATGGGCTACACGCCCAAGGCGGTGAACGACATTTTACAAGGGAACGTCCGCATCGTCTCCGAAGTCGCATTTCTCTTGGAAATGGTGACCAACATTCCCTCCAGCTATTGGCTTCGTCGACAAGTCAGTTACGACGAATACCTCATTCGCGAAAAAGTCAAGGCAAGCCTCGGAAACCAGCCCCTTTGGAAAAAATCCTTCCCGGCAGAAGCATGCGCAAGAAACTGGATCGAAAAAGCTCCCGAGGGCAAGTCCAAAACCGAAACCACCGCCAACGAAGTCCACACGCTACTAAAGTTTTTTGCAGTAGGGACCCCGCAAGCCTGGGACCGCTATTACAAGGACGCACGTCTAAAAGTCGCCTTCAGGATTTCCCTGGCAGAGGTGAAAGACCCTTACGCCATGTCCATGTGGATTCGCCGGGGAGAAATCCTTTCTGACGAAGACCCCATGGAACAGCAAGATCACAAGGCTGTACGCAAAAAGTTGAAGCAGCATCTACCCGAAATTATTGATTTTGCAGCGGCAAACAAAATCCTTCCCGAAAGCGCAAAGGACATTACCTACAATACTCCCGAAGCCGACGTAGTTGATGATTGCATGACCGGGCTTGCAGAGCTTTGCCGCAAAATCGGAATTCGCATTCTTTTTGTACAGAACTTCAAGACAGCCCCCGTACATGGAATGTACCGCTGGTACAAGGATGTTCCCTTAATTCAACTTCACGACCGTTTCAAGAGCCGAGAAGCCATGTGGCACACGTTCTTCCATGAACTCGCCCATGTTCTATACCACGGCAAAAAAGGAATCTGTCTGCAAAATGTCGAAATTACCCACCATCACCCCGAAAAGGAAGAAGAAGCCAATTGCTTCGCACAAAAATGCATGGCGGAGGCGGGATTTGTGGACGGTTAGGATTGACGGGGAGGATTGCGTTCAATTATCTTGAATAAGTAACGATTTTATGGTTGGCTGCTTTGAGCTGCATTTGTCTTCGCCGCTTTGCGACGTACCACAAGTTCATTAAAAAACCAGAAATAAACGCATAGAAAGCCGTAGAGGCAAAGTAGCCTCTATGACTTAATACATTAAAAACGATGAACTATTTATTGGAACTTTCTTGCTAATGATACTAACAAGGTTACTATTGTCATGACAAACCCGATGCACCAAACCGCAAAGAACATATTATCCCTTGCAGTCATTGTCAAGTCAGAGGTTTCAGCAACCAACATGAGACAAAGGACATCTATTACAGAAGCAATAATCAGCAAAAGGATGCCGCGTCTCTTTACGAAGAATGCAATCGCAGTGAATACAAGCCTCAACGCAACCATCACCACAATAAAGAAGTCGTCATCACCTCCAGAGCTCTCCAACGGACCTGAATAAAGAACATCTAGCCACTCAAAACATGCAGCCACTAAACCGCCCGTCAAGTGAAAGGCAGAAAGCAAAAGGCAAAGCAACAGCGATTCCAAAAACAGCAATCTTAGGAATTTTTTTTCAGAGCAAAGCATGTTCTATTTCCTCTTGGCACGGTTCACTACAACAGTAGAAATTTAAGCGAAGCTTTAAACCACATGGAACACATCTTGAAAGTCAAATCTACAACAGTAGAAATTTAAGCGAAGCTCTAAACTGAAGCTCGCCAAGTTCAGAACACCAATCTACAACAGTAGAAATTTGAGCGAAGCTCTAAACTTGTGGGAAAATGAACTTGCACTTCCATCTACAACAGTAGAAATTTGAGCGAAGCTCTAAACTACTTCGCAAGTTGAAGCGGATAGTTATCTACAACAGTAGAAATTTGAGCGAAGCTCTAAACCGAAAAGTAAACTAAAAAGGAATGCATCTACAACAGTAGAAATTTGAGCGAAGCTCTAAACAGCCAGCGCACAAATTAGCGCAGGCTTATCTACAACAGTAGAAATTTGAGCGAAGCTCTAAACCGTCCCTTTAGCACCAGCGGGATTAATCTACAACAGTAGAAATTTGAGCGAAGCTCTAAACTACTTCGCAAGTTGAAGCGGATAGTTATCTACAACAGTAGAAATTTGAGCGAAGCTCTAAACTAAAAGCAAATCTTGCCATGCTATAATATCTACAACAGTAGAAATTTGAGCGAAGCTCTAAACCCAAGGGTCAAACTCACCAACGTATTATCTACAACAGTAGAAATTTGAGCGAAGCTCTAAACTTAGCACAAGATATTATTTGTTCTTATCTACAACAGTAGAAATTTGAGCGAAGCTCTAAACTCTTGACCCAAGTATAATTCATTGAATCTACAACAGTAGAAATTTGAGCGAAGCTCTAAACTTTTCCGAAAGGGGTGCATCCATCCTCATCTACAACAGTAGAAATTTGAGCGAAGCTCTAAACACTCCACAAACGGAAATCCAGTTTAATCTACAACAGTAGAAATTTGAGCGAAGCTCTAAACTGACGATGGAGCCGTCTTTCTTCAGATCTACAACAGTAGAAATTTGAGCGAAGCTCTAAACAGTGTTGAAATGTCCTAAACATTCCTTATCTACAACAGTAGAAATTTGAGCGAAGCTCTAAACGAATATCAAATGATCAGTTCTTACGATCTACAACAGTAGAAATTTGAGCGAAGCTCTAAACTTCTTGAAGGTGAAGTGGATTTTAAATCTACAACAGTAGAAATTTGAGCGAAGCTCTAAACTATATTAAAACCAGGTCGGCCTTGAATCTACAACAGTAGAAATTTGAGCGAAGCTCTAAACGTTCAGAATCCCAAAGGAAGAATATCGATCTACAACAGTAGAAATTTGAGCGAAGCTCTAAACGATGCTTTCTCCTGGAAAAACACTTATCTACAACAGTAGAAATTTGAGCGAAGCTCTAAACGTACTACCACTCCGGATGAATTGCCTATCTACAACAGTAGAAATTTGAGCGAAGCTCTAAACCTGCAAATGAAAGTGTAGAAATGGCTATCTACAACAGTAGAAATTTGAGCGAAGCTCTAAACACCGCATTCGTCAAGATGCTGTCTCATCTACAACAGTAGAAATTTGAGCGAAGCTCTAAACGGCAGGTCAATGTACCGTCCTCGTTATCTACAACAGTAGAAATTTGAGCGAAGCTCTAAACTCAACGTTTCTAGAGCCACCTAAACATCTACAACAGTAGAAATTTGAGCGAAGCTCTAAACGAAAAACCGACTTATTGGTTAATTGGGATCTACAACAGTAGAAATTTGAGCGAAGCTCTAAACCCTTAAATTGCACAACAGTGCCGGATTTGCTTCAAAAATAGCATTTTCTATTATTTAGCGCAAAGAGAAATATATCCAAAACACGAAATTTTCTCAGTAAGACTATAGGTTTGCAAATTATGTGACCATCAACAAGCCTTCATCATCATGTTTGGCGTATCCAAAACGGTGTTTTTGACCGTTATCTCCAATTTCAAATATAATAACGCTATCTTCTTCTGTAAATTGCTTTTCGTAGGTTTTGGTTATTTCTAGAATCAGAATCCGCAATAATCGATCGCTGTTTTGAATTTCAAATACACTGTATTGTAGCCTCCTTCCATATTTGGAAAGAAACTTTGAAAAGGAAGTTCTTAATTTATCATCGGCGATATCGTATGTCACTAATAACATTTAAACCTCCATATAGAATACAGGGAATTGATCAATGGGTTTCTGGCGAACAAAGGCTCGATAATAACTCTGAACATACAGAAATATTTCATTCTTAAAATCCAGCAGGGCATCAAGCATTATCTTTATGTACGGCACGGCATTTTTCCCTCCAATGAAATACTGCCCCTGATCCACATAAAAGTCGTCTTCATGAATTTGGCCTAGATTTAAAGCCTTAATTAAACTAGCATCAACAATGGGCCTAAAAGGTTCAACCAAATCACATGCCAATGATTTTCTATGAAAAAATTCTCTATGAAGAACCCCTACATACGTATCAAAACCGAATAATTCTAGCATCGCATTTATGAGGTTGAATAGTATTGTGTATCCAATGTCCATTAAGCAGTTTATCACGTCATGCTTTACCCTTGGACGACGTGCAGTCCAATTGTAATCCCTAAAGAGTTGTTCAAAATATCCTCTAGCAGCAACACCTTCGGTTCCCATGATTTCTTGTAATGATAATCCTGGGACAAGTACGGATTTTTCGTATACTTCCATTAGAGATATAGTCTTCTTTAAATCATCAGATTTATTTCGAATTTTCTTCAGTAAGTGGTTTTGATTATGAATTTTATTTGATATGATGTATGCACCGATATCAAAATCATCGTAATAATATTGAGTCCTTCGAAGAATTACATTACCTTCGGCCTTTGCGGGCAAAATGGCGTAAGGACGCATATAATAATTTAAGAAAACAATGGTAAAGCCGAATTTTCTTGCACGTTCCATTAATCCGCTAGTTAGGGAGAAATGTCCTGCAATAAAAAGAACAAATAAACGATAGCAAGTAGATTGCAATTTGATGGAATTATCCTCTCTACGAATCACGATATTATCGTTTTTAAAACTTATTTTTTCTCCTTCATTGAGCATCGCAAAAATAATCTGCTTGTGTTCAAAATCTTTAGTGCTCATCATAGTTTGATTTCTCCTAAATCAACGGTCTGTCGCAAAAATTTTTGTATATGCAATGTGCGCATTTTTGCTCGTTTTGAGGTTCAAATTCTAGAGGATTGAATTTGTGTAACGCGTTAACGGTAGTTTCAAACTTCAGAAACATTTCTGCATTTTCGCTAGGAAGTTTTATTGGATAAACCTTATTGTCATCCATGGAATAAAAACGGATTATTTGAACGTCATATCCCATTTCTTGCAATGAAAAATATTGAGCGTACAATTGGAAAACATATCCATCGTATATGTTGACGATATGTTTTTTTCGTTCAGTCAATAATTTCTTTTTCACATCGAATACATCTATTTTCCCGCATAGTTGATATTTTTCAGAAAAAACATCCATTCCCTGAAGAATATCCTTATGTGTTGAATAGCGATGTTCATCTACTGCGGCGTGAGCAGCTTTTCCTTCTAATTGCACTTCCTCATAATACAATTTGTCGGAAACCCCACCATACAATTGGTGGTAGTAAATGGAAAGGGGGCAAAATATGAAATCATTTAGAAAAGTAATTTTCAGGTATGTTTCCATTTTGCCTCCTATTTCTACAACATCTTAGAACGCTCTCTTTTGTACAAACTTAAACCAGTCTGCATGAGATATATTTTCTATGGAGCCCTTATCATTTTTGTTGAAGTTATTCTTCAGCAAGTAAAGTCCCTTCAAGGCAATGTGATAGGCACCATTGGCATCAGCATCGCAAGGCAACTTGTCCGAGTCCTTATAATTTCTGCTATCATAGAAAGTACCATCGGCAGCCTTCACCGGAGAAATCAGGTAATCATCTTCGGGATTGGTCGAATTAGCAACACTATTACGCATCTGTAAAATAGATGTGAAAGACTGATAAAGCTTATCAAAGAATGCAGCATTGTTCTTTTCCGAAGGGACATTTATGATATCTTCCAGAATATTTCTTCCAGAAGTCCATTCAATGTTCTTTTCATCAAAGATTTTTTTCAAATCTTCCGTGGGATTCACCTTGAAAGATTGCTTATCCTTAGGGTTATACTTGATGCGTTCTCCACGGGAATACACGGTCCATTTTCTAATGTGGCTCTGGACATCATCAGGAACCTCAAATGAGAATGCAAAACTTTCCGATACCTTGTCGTATTCAATTTGCTGAAAATATTGTTTAAAGAGGCTCTTCATCAACATGTGTGGGTGGCTTCGCCACCCTTTTTTGTTGACTTTCGCCTAAATTAAACAAAAAATGGGCTATTTTCTAAAATTTAATCGCCAAAAAAAACAGAAGAAAAAGCCCATGTCAAAATTATACAAATCCATCTTCAATGTCAACGGCTGT
>NZ_JALCZV010000028.1:0-39463 GCF_023373925.1 Fibrobacter sp. HC4
ATGGTGACCCCGGGTGACACCGTCACTATCCACACCACTCTGATCGCTCCCGTCGCAATGGAAAAGCAGCTCCGCTTTGCTATCCGTGAAGGTGGCCGTACCGTTGGTGCTGGTTCTGTAACCGAAATCATCAAGTAATCGGATAATATATAATGCCTAGAGAACTCATCACGCTCGAATGCACCGAATGCAATCAGCGCAATTATGACTGCGACAAGAATAAGCGTCTTCATCCTTCTCGCGTAGAATACAAGAAGTACTGCCCGTTCTGCCGCAAGCATACCGTTCACAAGGAAACCAAGTAAGGAAGTCCGAATAGGTCGGTAGCTCAATTGGTAGAGTCACGGTCTCCAAAACCGTTGGTTGGGGGTTCGAGTCCCTCCCGACCTGTTCACTTCCTGGAGTCATTATGCGTAAGATTCAGCAATATATCAAAGAATCCATCCAAGAATTGAAGCAAGTTACTTGGCCCACTTGGGAAGAACTTAAAGGTTCTACCATGGTGGTGATGCTTTTCAGCGTCGTTATGGGTGTATATATTGCTGGGTTAGACGTAGGTCTCTCTTGGATCGTTGACAAGATTATGGGAAGAGGTTAATTATGATGCGTTGGTATGCCATTCACACCTTTTCCGGTCAAGAAAACAACATTAAGAAACGTATCGAGCAGATGATTGAACGCGAAGGCGTTCAAGAAAAGTTCGGTCAGATTATCGTACCGACTCGCGAAGTGGCTTCTACAGTTCGCGGTCGTCGTCACGTTTCTGTCCAGAACATGATGCCGACTTACGTTATTATTGAAATGGTGCTGGACGAGCTCACCCAGCATTTGGTGATGAACATTAATGGCGTCACCCATTTCTTGGGAATGACCCCGACTAAGCGCGTGGCCATTCCTTTAGCACAGAGCGAGGTCGATCGTCTTCTGGGAGTTGATCCTAGTGATTCCGGAGACGTGATCCAAATTCCGTATAAGATTGGCGAAAATGTCCGCATCAAGGAAGGTCCCTTCAAGGACTTTGTGGGCGTCGTAGACGAAATCATGGATGCCAAGATCAAGGTCATGGTAACTGTGTTCGGTCGTTCTACACCTGTTGAACTCGCCTTTAACCAGGTTGAATCCGACAACGCATAACGTACGGTTTTTGAAACGGAGATAATACAGTGGCAAAGAAAATCACAGGTTATATTAAGCTCCAGATTCCCGGTGGTGCAGCTAATCCGGCTCCTCCGGTAGGTCCCGCCCTTGGTCAGAAGGGTGTGAACATTATGGAGTTCTGTAAGCAGTTCAACGCTAAGACTCAGGATGCCAAGGGAATGATCATTCCCGTGGTTATTACCGTCTACGCTGATAAGAGCTTTACCTTCATCACGAAGGTTTCGCCGGTTCCGGCCCTCATCAAGAAGGCTGTCGGCATTGAAAGTGGCTCTGGCGAACCCAACCGTAAGAAAGTTGGCAAGATCACCAAGGCCCAGATCCAGGAAATCGCCCAAAAGAAGATGCCGGATCTAAACACAATCGACCTCGAAGCCGCTATGCGCATGGTTGCTGGTACTGCCCGCTCCATGGGTGTTGAAGTGGTTGACTGAGGCAGGTAATTCACCGTTACGTATCTGACAGGAAAATTTCATGTTCAGAGGAAAAAAATACAAAAAGATTGCTGAATCCATCGAACGTAACAAAGCTTACGGTCTGAATGAAGCAATCGAAATCCTTAAAAAGTCCGAATTGAAGTTCGACCAGACTGTCGAAATCCACTTCAATCTCGGTGTGGACCCAAAACATTCCGACCAAGTGGTTCGTGGCACTGTCGTGCTTCCGCATGGTACCGGTCGTCAGGTTCGCGTTCTCGTTTTCTGCAAGGACAATAACATTGAAGTTGCACAGAACGCTGGCGCTGACTACGCTGGTGGTGCCGACTTGGTTCAGAAGATTCAGGAAGGCTGGCTGGACTTTGACGCCGTCGTTGCTACTCCCGACATGATGCCGGTGATTAGTAAGGTGGCTCGCGTTCTTGGCCCCCGTGGTATGATGCCGTCCCCCAAGGCTGGTACTGTGACCGTTAACGTTGCACAGACCGTCAAGGAACTGAAGGCCGGTAAGATTGTATACCGCGTCGACAAGGGTGCAAACGTTCACGCCCCCGTTGGCAAGCTCTCCTTCAGCCTCGATCAGCTGGTTGAAAATACCAAGGCTGTTATCGACTCTGTTGTCAAGGCTAAGCCGCAATCTTCTAAGGGCACCTATATTAAGAGCCTTACGTTGTCCGCAACTATGGCTCCGGGCATTAAACTTGATATGGCACTGACACGCTAGGAGATACCATGAAAGCTGTAGTTAAAAAACAACAGACTGTGGACGCTCTCGTAGAATCCTTCAAGGGTGCTACCGCTGTCTACCTGCTCAACTATCAAGGCTTGACCGTTGAAAAGGACAATGCCCTTCGCAAGTCCCTCAGCGCTAAGGGCGTGCAGTACAAGGCTGTGAAGAATACTCTTCTCAAGCGCGTGCTCGCTGCTCTCGGTGTAGAAGGTCTCGAAGACCAGCTGACTGGCGCAACTTCCGTCATGGTTGGTTTCGAAGAAGATCCTCTTCTGCCGGCTCGCGAAATTGAAGCATTCCACAAAGCTAACCCCGATTTCTTGATCGCCAAGAGCATTTACCTCGATGGTAAGCCGATGCCTGGCACCGAAGTCGTGAACCTCGCTAAGATTCCGGATCGCAAGGGTATGATCGCAATGATCGTCTCCATCGCTCTCGGACCTGGTTCCACTATCGCTGGTCAGATCAAGACCCTCCAGGAAAAGCTGGAAGAAGCATCGGGCTCCGAAGCAGCACCTGCAGCAGAAGCTGAAGCCGCACCGGAAGCTTAACAACAAACCACAAACCAAAAAATTTAAACGGAATAATCGGAGAAACACATCATGGCAACTGATATCAAGGCATTGGGCGATCAAATCGTTGGTCTTACCCTTCTCGAAGCCAAGGCTTTGGCTGACTACCTCAAGGAAACCCACGGCATTGAAGCCGCTGCTGGTGGCGCCGTAGTTATGGCAGCTGCAGCTGCTCCTGCTGAAGAAGCAAAGACTGAATTCGACGTCATCCTCGTCGAATGCGGTGCTAAGAAGATGGACGTCCTCAAGGCTGTCCGCGCTATCACCGGTCTCGGCCTTAAGGAAGCTAAGGACCTCGTCGAAAAGGCCAACAGCGTCGTTAAGGAAGCTATGCCGAAGGCTGACGCTGAAAAGCTCAAGAAGGAACTGGAAGATCTCGGAGCAAAGGTCGCTCTGAAGTAATGCTTTCACTTCACTGAATCTTTTATACGCCAATCGCCTGCACTTTCGTGCGGGCTTTTGGTGTATTAAGATTTTCTGCTTTTTCTACCGAAAAAAGCCCATGGCAACAAGGTCAAGAAGATAGTCATTCTTAATATTTTTCTACCTTTGGTGCCAACATTTAGCTCTTTACCGGATGAGGTATTTCAAATGACCACGGAGAGAAAGTCATACTCCTCCAACAAATTCCAGTTGGAACTCCCGTACCTGATTGAAGTCCAGAAGGCTTCGTACGAGCAATTCCTCCAGAAGGATATTCCGCAAGAAAAACGTCTCAAGGTTGGCTTGGAACGCGTGTTCCAGGACATTTTCCCAATTACTGACGTCAAGGGTCTCTATTCCCTTAATTACGAAGGTTACTATTTCGGTATCCCGAAATACAGCATCCCCGAGTGCCGCGAACGTGGACTTACCTATTCCATGGAAATGTTCGCCACTCTGTCTTTGCAGATTTTTGAAGAAGACGGCGAAGACCGCAAGCTCAAGGAAGAAGTCAAGAATGACGTTCTGGTTTGCGACCTCCCGATCATGACCGCAAACGGTACGTTCATCGTCAATGGCGCTGAACGCGTTGTCGTTTCTCAGTTGCATCGTTCCTACGGTGTCAGCTTCGACAAGGAAATGCAGATTTCCGGTCGTGACGACTACAAGAGCCGTATTATCCCGCACCGCGGCGCCTGGGTTGAATTCAACACCGAAGGCGACATCCTTTACCTCATTATCGACCGCAAGAAGAAGTTGGCTGCAACCGCCATGCTTCGTTGCATCGGTTTCGAAACCACGCAGGACATCCTGAAGCTCTTCTACAAGAAGACCGATGAAGTCGTTGTTGCAGAAATGGCTGAACAGTACGACGAAAACGGTGTCTGCGCTCTCATCGACCGCATTGTATTTGAAGACGTCATCGACGAAGCTACCGGCGAAATCATCCTCGAAGCAAACACTGTTATCGACGACAAGAAGCTGAGCCGCCTCATCGAAAACCGCGTCGAGAAGATCGTCCTCCTCTCCAAGGAAGAAGACAACCTCCTCATCCACTACACCCTGGCTGCAGACAAGACCAAGTCTCGCGAAGATGCTCTCAAGGCTATCTACTCCGTGACCCACCAGCAGCAGGATGAAGCTCCGGATATGCGCACTGCCGAAATCTACTTCGACAGCCAGTTCATTTCCGATCCTCATAAGTATGACCTTGGTGAAGTCGGTCGTTACCGCCTGAACTCCAAGATTTACAGCAAGGCTGAAATTCGCAGCGTGCTCGCAGAACAGGGCCCGGAATTCAAGATCCCGTCCCTCACCACCATGACCATGAGCAAGGCAGACTTCCTTGCCATCATCGTCTATATGGTTGGTCTCTACAACGGCACCGAAGGTTACGCTCTCGACGATATCGACCACTTGGGCAACCGTCGTACCCGTTCCGTTGGCGAACTTCTTGCTAACCAGATTTCTGTGGGCCTGTCCCGCATGTCCCGTGTGATCCGTGAAAACCTCACTCTCCACGGCGAAGACGAACAGACCACTCCTCGCGAACTGGTGAACACCCGCATGGTGTCTACTGTTGTGCAGGCCTTCTTCGGCTCCAGCCAGCTGTCCCAGTTCATGGACCAGATGAACCCGCTTTCTGAACTTACTCATAAGCGTCGTCTGTCCGCTCTCGGCCCCGGTGGTCTTTCCCGCGAACGCGCAGGCTTCGAAGTCCGTGACGTGCACTACACTCACTACGGCCGTCTCTGCCCGATCGAAACTCCGGAAGGTCCGAACATCGGTCTTATCAACTCTCTCGCATCCTTCGCCGTGGTTAACCACTTCGGCTTCATCGAAACCCCGTACCGTATCGTGGGCCTCGTTGACTTCAAGGATGCCAAGGGCAACATTGTAAAGGTTCCGGAAGCCAAGTGGCACTTCGGTATCTTCAAGGCTTTCGTACACGATCCGCACCTGTTCCTGGAACTCGAACTTTCCAAGAAACAGGCAGACTTTGTTCGTATGAACCTGGACAACACCCAGCGTGACCTGTTCGATGGTTTTGTGAACAAGGTATTCGCATTCAAGGACACCGAAGGTCAGGTTACCTACTACCGCAACGGTTTCACCGTTGAAAACTTCGAAGGCACTCCCGACTACGAACAGGCTGGCGACGTTGTCGAACAGATCGTTTCTAGCTACATCACCTGCCTCACTGCAGATGAAGAAGACGCCTTCAAGGTTGCTCCGGCTTCTACCGAACTTGACGAAGACAACCGCTTCAAGGGCGACATGGACGGCTACGTCATCGTCCGCGACAAGAGCGAATATGTCCACGTTATGCGTCAGGATTCCTTCGAACCCGAAGACAACGAAACCGAACGTATCGACCTCATGGACGTGGCCCCGATGCAGATCGTGTCTGTGGCTGCAGGTCTTATTCCGTTCCTCGAACATGACGATGCTAACCGTGCCTTGATGGGCTCTAACATGCAGCGTCAGGCTGTGCCTCTGCTCCGTGCAGAAGCTCCCGTTGTGGGCACCGGCCTGGAACGTCGCGCCGCTCTCGACTCGGGTACCGTTGTCCGTGCAAAGCACGACGGTATGGTTACCTTCGTTGACGCACGCAACGTCACTGTTCAGCGCGGTAACATGGTTGACGGTTCCTTCGTTCCGCTGACCGGTCTCGGCGAAGACTATGAATTCCTCGGCAAGGATCCTATCGACGAATACGTTCTCCGTAAGTTCGAACGTTCCAACCAGGATTCCTGCATTAACCAGAAGCCCATCGTCAACGTTGGTGACTTCGTCAAGGCTGGCGACGTGCTGGCTGACGGCGTGTCCACCGACCACGGTGAACTGGCTCTCGGTAAGAACATCCTCATCGGCTTCTTGCCGTGGAATGGTTATAACTACGAAGACGCAGTTATCATTTCCGAAGAATTGGCTATTAAGGACACCTTCACTTCTATCCATATCGAAGAATACGAAATGGAAGTTCGTGAAACCAAGCGTGGTCCTGAAGAACTGACCCGTGAAATTCCTAACGTCGGTGAAGAAGCTCTCCGCAACCTGGACGAAAACGGTGTTGTCCGTGTCGGTGCTGAAGTCACCGCAGACGACATCCTCGTCGGTAAGGTTACCCCGAAGGGCGAAACCGAACTCTCTCCGGAAGAACGTCTCCTCCGCGCCATCTTCGGTGAAAAGGCTGGCGACGTCCGCGATTCTTCTCTGAAGGCTCCTCCGGGAATGAAGGGTATCGTTCTTGAAACCCGCGTCTTCAGCAAGAAGGACAAGGCTGACAAGAACAGCAAGGAAAAGGATCAGGAAACCATTAACGAAATCCGTAGCAACTTCCAGACTCAGATCGACAAGATCAAGGTTGCTTGCTCCGAACACTTGTTCGAACTTCTCGGCGGTAAGGCTGCCGGCAAGGTGATGGACAATGAAACCCATGAACTCCTGATTCGCGAAGGTCAGACCTATACCGAACAGAACCTGGCCGCTATCGACGTGACCAAGGTTTCTCCGGCCTCTACCTTCGTGGTGGGCGATGACGAACTCCAGGAACAGGTCCTGACTCTCGTCCTCGTTGCACGCGACAATCTGGATACCCTTACACGCACCATGGAAAAGGAAATTGACAAGGTGACTAAGGGCGATGAACTGAAGCCGGGCGTTCTCAAGTCCGTCAAGGTTTACATCGCCAAGAAGCGTTGCCTCTCCATCGGTGACAAGATGGCAGGTCGCCATGGTAACAAGGGTGTTGTGTCCAAGATCGTTCCGGTCGAAGACATGCCGTTCACCGAAGACGGTCGTCCGCTTCAGATCCTTCTGAACCCGCTGGGCGTGCCTTCTCGTATGAACATCGGTCAGGTGCTTGAAGTGCACTTGGGCTGGGCAGCAAAGACTCTCGGCTTCAAGGTGACCACCCCCGTGTTCGACGGTGCCAAGTTCGAAGACATTTGTGAAGAACTGAAGAAGGCCTACGAAAAGAACCCCATCGTTAACTACGAAATGGATCCGGACAACGGCAAGATTATCGGTAAGGCAAAGCTTTACGACGGTAAGACTGGCGAAGCCTTCCTGAACCCCGTGACTATCGGTTACATGTACTACCTAAAGCTGGGCCACTTGGTAGACGACAAGATTCATGCTCGTTCTATCGGTTCCTACGCACTGGTTACTCAGCAGCCTCTTGGCGGTAAGAGCCAGTTCGGTGGTCAGCGCTTCGGTGAAATGGAAGTGTGGGCAATGGAAGCATACGGTGCCGCATACACCTTGCAGGAACTCCTCACCGTCAAGTCTGACGATGTCCAGGGCCGTTCCAAGGTCTATGATGCCATCGTTCATGGCCAGAACACTCCGAAGCCGGGTGTACCTGAATCCTTTAACGTTATGATCCGCGAAGTTCGTTCTTTGGGTCTCAATATTCAGACCAATGGAGATAAGTAAAATGGTCGAAGAAATTGAACGCGACAATTCTGGCGATATTTCGATTCACCTCGCCGCTCCGGAAATGATCCGCAGCTGGTCCCATGGTGAAGTGACCAAGCCGGAAACCATCAACTACCGCTCTTTCAAGCCCGAAAAGGATGGTCTTTTCTGCGAAAAGATCTTCGGACCTGTTAAGAACTGGGAATGTAACTGCGGTAAGTTCAAGCGCATCCGTTATAAGGGTGTGGTTTGCGACCGTTGCGGTGTTGAAGTGACTCACTCCAACGTACGCCGTAAGTACATGGGCCATATCGAATTGGCCATTCCTCTGACTCACACCTGGTTCGTCCGTAACCAGCCCTGTGTTATCGGTGCTCTCCTGAACCTTTCCACCAAGGATCTGGACAACATCATCTACTACGAAAAGTATGTAGTGATCGATCCGGGTACCACCGATCTGGAACCCAACACTCTCATTGACGAAGCTCAGTATCAGGACCTTTCCAACGAAGGTCGTCAGTTCGACGCCAAGATGGGTGCTTCCGCTATTAAGCAGCTCCTCGACCGCGTTGATCTGGCTGCACTTTCTGCTGACCTCCGCGTGCAGGCTCAGTCCAAGTCCAAGACCAAGCAGGATGACGCTCTCAAGCGCCTCAAGGTTGTGGACGCCTTCCTGAAGTCTCAGCGCGAAAGCTTCCGCGACTACTACGAAAATCCGGAAAAGGCAATGAAGCAGGACGCTCAGCAGCCCTGGCTCCGTGGCCTCGCCGAAGCCGTTGCAGAATTCAAGGCTTCCTACGAAGCTTCCCACGAAAACTTCATCGTGGCAGACGCTTACGAAGAATTCCGTGTCAAGTATCCTAACGAAGCTCGTTTGCTCGCAAACCAGCCGTCCTGGATGATTCTTGACGTACTTCCGGTTATTCCGCCCGATCTGCGTCCTCTCGTTCCCCTGGAAGGTGGCCGTTTCGCAACTTCCGACTTGAACGAACTCTATCGTCGCGTGATCAACCGTAACAATCGCTTGAAGAAGCTGATTGATATCCGTGCCCCGAACGTCATTCTCTGCAACGAAAAGCGTATGTTGCAGGAAGCTGTTGACCAGCTGTTCGACAGTGGCCGTCGCACGGCCCGTGCCGGTTCCGCACGTCCCATGAAGAGCCTCGCTGAACTCCTGAAGGGTAAGCAGGGTCGCTTCCGTATGAACCTCCTCGGTAAGCGTGTTGACTACTCCGGCCGTTCTGTTATTGTGGTTGGCCCGGAACTTCGCATGCACCAGTGCGGTCTCCCGAAGCGCATGGCTTTGGAACTTTACAAGCCGTTCATCATCCAGCGCTTGGAAGAAGAAGGTATCGTATATACCCTCAAGTCTGCCAAGAAGTATGTGGACGCAGAACGTCCTGAAGTTTGGGACATTCTCGAACAGATTATCGAAGACCATCCGGTGATGCTGAACCGTGCTCCTACTCTGCACCGTCTCGGTATCCAGGCCTTCTACCCGAAACTCATTGAAGGTAATGCAATTCGCCTCCACCCCCTCGTCTGTACTGCATTTAACGCAGACTTCGACGGTGACCAGATGGCTTGCCACCTTCCGCTGTCTTTCGAAACCCAGTTGGAATGCCGCGTCATCATGCTGTCTTCCAACAACATTCTTCACCCCGCTTCCGGTCAGCCGATTGCTGTGCCGGGCCAGGACATCGTGCTCGGTCTGTACTACCTGACCAAGCCCCGTCCGGGTCGCAAGGGCGAAGGCATGCACTTCTACGATCCGGCTGAAGCCATCCGCGCCTACGAAAACGGCTGCGTCGACCTGAACGCCTACGTATACCTGAAGCTCCCTGCAGGTCGCAAGATCTACATCGGCGCTGTGGAAAAGGATTGCGTCTGCCTCCGTGAAGAAGCTGATGACTTTGGCAATGTTGAAGTCAATGTCAAGGCTGGCGACAAGGTGAAGTTCCTTACCCTCAAGGAAGAAAACGTTATTAAGACCACTGTCGGTCGAATCATCTTCAACGAGTTCGTTCCCAACGCCCTGGGCTACGCAAACGAAACCTTCGGTAAGAAGGTTATCGCCAAGTCCATCGATGACCTGTACCGTCGTACCGGCAACCGCGTAACGGTTGACTACCTGGATGACCTGAAGGCCAACGGTTATAAGTGGGCAACTCGCGCCGGTTCCTCTGTGGCTATCGCCGAAATGGTGATCCCCAAGGAAAAGCAGGAAATGCTGGACAAGGCCGCTGACGCAATCTCCAAGATTCGTGGTCTGTATGAAGACGGTGTGATTACCGACGGTGAACGTTACAACCAGACCGTTGACGTTTGGTCCAAGACTACTTCTGACGTTGCTGCCAAGCAGTGGGAACTCCTTTCCGGTGACCGCGATGGCTTCAACCCCGTTTACATGATGGCTGATTCCGGCGCTCGTGGTAGCCGTGAACAGATTAAGCAGCTGTCCGGTATGCGTGGTCTTATGCAGAAGCCGACCAAGTCTCTGGATGGTCGTGAAGTTATTGAAAACCCGATTAAGTCCTGCTTCCGTGAAGGCCTGAACGTGATGGAATACTTCATTTCCTCTCACGGTGCTCGTAAGGGTTTGGCTGATACCGCTATGAAGACCGCTGACGCTGGTTACTTGACCCGCCGTCTGGTTGACGTAGGACAGGACCTGGTGGTTACCGAAGAAGATTGCGGTACTACCAACGGTATCGAAGTTTCTGCATTCAAGGACGGTGACGATACTATCATCGCTCTTGAAGAACGTCTCCTGGGTCGTGCACCCGTGGATGACATCAAGCATCCGGTGACTGGCGAAGTCATCGTCAAGGCTGGTGAACTGGTCACCGAACGTGACCTGGCTAAGATTACCGCTACCGGTCTGGAACACATCAAGATGCGTTCCGTGCTGACCTGCGATTCTCGCACCGGTATCTGCTCCAAGTGCTATGGCCGTATGCTTGCTTCTGGTCGCCCTGTTGACCTGGGCGAAGCCGTGGGTGTGCTCGCAGCACAGTCCATCGGTGAACCGGGTACTCAGCTTACCCTCCGTACCTTCCACGTGGGTGGTGCAGCCTCCCGTCTGACTGTCGAAAGCGACAAGAAGGCTCTGGTTGACGGTCACGTTGAACTGGATATGGTGGAAACCGTTGAAAACGAAGGCCAGAAGATCGTTACCAGCCGTATGGCTGAACTCGTTATCTTTGATAAGACCGGTATTAATAAGGGTCGTTACCAGATTCCTTACGGTTCTATCCTGAAGGTCGAAAATGGCGCTACCGTTACTAAGGGTCAGTCCATGTTCGAATGGGATCCGTATAACAGCCCCATTATCAGTAATGTTGCTGGTAAGGTTGTTCTCACGGATATGGTAGAAAACCGTACATACCGTGCCGAAACCGACGAAGTTACCGGTGTTGAAACCTGGACCGTGATTAGCGATAAGCAGCACGGTAAGAAGGACCTCCACCCGGCAGTTACCATTGTTGATTCTTCCAACACTAAGATTGGTAACTACATGCTCCCTGACGGCGCTATTCTTACCGTCCGTGCAGGTGACAAGGTTAGCGTCGGTCAGACTGTTGCTAAGCTTCCCCGTGCCGCAGGTAAGACCCGCGACATTACCGGTGGTCTTCCCCGCGTGGCAGAACTCTTCGAAGCCCGCGTGCCGAAGTCCAAGGCATTCATCGCACCGATCGACGGTCTGGTGAGCTACGGTGAAGAAGTCCGCAACAATCAGGTTGTGATTATTAAGATGGATGACCAGGAAGTGAAGGTGCTGGTTCCTCGTGGTGTCCATCTGGCGGTTAATGAAGGTGACCGTGTCCGTGCTGGTCAGAAGATCAGCGATGGTAGCGTAGATCCCCATGATATTCTTGATGTCCTTGGACCTGAAGAAGTCCAGCGTCACTTGGTGAACGAAATCCAGGCGGTTTACCGTCTGCAGGGTGTGGCTATCGCAGATAAGCACATCGAATGTATCGTTCGTCAGATGATGCGTAAGGTCAAGATCAAGGATTCTGGAGACTCCGAGTTGCTCCCGGGCGAAGAAATTTCCAAGGCCCGTCTGCGTTCCATCAACGACCAGTTGGTCGCTGTTGGTAAGACTGAGGCGACCTACACGCCGATGCTCCTTGGTATCACGAAGGCATCCTTGGCAACAGACAGCTTCATTTCTGCCTGTTCCTTCCAGGAAACCACTAAGATCCTTACCCGCGCTTCTATCGAAGGTTGCGTGGACCCGCTCATGGGTCTTAAGGAAAACGTGATTATGGGTCGTCTGATTCCGTGCGGTACCGGCGCACGCCACCTCAGGAACGTCGAGGTGCATGATGCCGATGCTCAGCTGGATGTTGCGGCTCGGCCTATGAGTACTCAGATTGATTTTGAGGACGAAACTGACAACGGAATCCAGATGCTGGATAACGAAATCGGTTCTTCCGACGAAGAAGATTCGGAGAATTAATCCTAAGTACTTGAAATAATTGGAAATAAGAACTATATTTGCACTCCAAAATCTAGGAGATTAATAAAGTGCCTACTATTCAACAGCTCGTCCGTAACGGACGTGAACAGATCAGCAACAAGACCGCTTCCGTGGCCTTGAAGTCCTGCCCCCAGAAGCGCGGCGTTTGCACCCGTGTTTATACCAGCACCCCGAAGAAGCCGAACTCCGCTCTTCGTAAGATCGCTCGTGTACGCCTTTCCAACAAGATGGAAGTTACCGCTTACATCCCCGGTGAAGGCCACAACCTCCAGGAACACTCCATCGTGCTCATCCGCGGTGGTCGTGTGAAGGACGTTCCGGGTGTTCGTTACCACATCATCCGCGGCACCCTGGATACCCAGGCTGTCAACGGCCGTCAGAACGGTCGCTCCAAGTATGGTGTTAAGAAGAAAGGCGCCGCTCCGGCCAAGAAGTAAGAGGTAAACTATGTCTAGAAGAAGAGAGTCTCTCCATCGCTCCATCCTCCCGGATCCGCGTTACAAGTCCACTCTCGTTACCGAACTCGTTGGTGTTGTTCTCAAGCAGGGCAAGAAGACCATCGCTGAACAGATCGTTTACACCACCCTCGAAACTCTCGATAAGAAGATCGAAGGTACTGAAACCGCTCTCGAAAAGTTCGAAATGTGCCTCGACAACATCAAGCCGAAGCTGGAAGTTAAGTCCCGCCGTATCGGTGGTGCAAACTACCAGGTTCCGATGGAAGTCGCACCGGACCGTGCCAAGGCTCTCGCTCTCCGCTGGTTGCTCGACGCAGCTCGCAAGCGCACCGAACCGAACATGGCTCAGCGTCTCTCTGCAGAACTCGTTGCTGCAAAGAACGGTGAAGGTAACGCTGTTCGTAAGAAGAACGATACTCACAAGATGGCTGAAGCTAACAAGGCTTTCGCTCACTTCCGTTTCTAATTCTTGCGATAGTAAAGAATATCCTAGAAGAAAAGGTTCCACTGAAAAGTGGAACCTTTTCTTTTGTAGTATCCTAGAGTAGCACGTAAGGTAAGTGTCGCATGTTGCTGGTATCTGATATTTTAACGAGCTCCATTCTATTTTTACTGTTATCCATGCTTTTTTCGGGATGCTGCAAGTCGCCCGAAAGGCGTGCCTACGAGGCTCATGAAAAGTCTGTGGAGAAAGATCGCCTACACAAGCGAGCCTTGTTCCAACAGACGAAGGATGGACTGGATGCTGACTCCACCTACGCCTTGCTGAATAAGGCCTACGAACTCTACAGGTTCAACTTGCCTGAAGATGAAGATCTGGCTTTTAACGATAGCGTGGAATTGCTTGCTCGTCCTTTCTTTGAAAAATGGAAACAGCGCTCTGATTTGACCTGCGCTGCATCTGCTGCCCAGGGGCCCGTTGCAGACGAGTTAAGGGCTATTTACTTGGCTCTGTATAAACCAGGTGAGTGTTCTGACCGAAACGCGCAATTCTCTTTGTACTTTGCAGAACAAGTAGATGTTGTATACAAAGTAATTCCTGCTGGAGGTTTTGAGGAATTAGAGGCTTACGTTAAAAAGAATGATTGTCATTATGAAAAATGTCCAGTGGCGAGCAATCTGTGTGTTGTAGCGGATTCCTTGAATCTGAATAGACTCTTGATGACCGAGACCGATAAGTATGCTTTGGATGTATTTATGGAGCTTGAGTCTCCCTGGAGTTACGAAAGCGATCTCCTGAAAAAGAAGTTTCTAGGCAACATTATTCCTGTTAGCGACCTGACTCCTAATGGCGTTCCGATGTATGGAAATGAGGGACTACTTAAGGTGACTGGAATATATGTGAATGAAAATAGAGACTTGACTCTTGTTGAGGGCTATTCTATTACGATGGATAGATTTTACCTACGAAAAGAGAACGGATCCTGGTGCGTAGTAAAAAATGAAATCATTGGATGGTTCTAGGTATGTGTGGTACGAGTAGGTGAATTTTTTATGTGCTTTTTTCACCCTCATTTCTTTCACTCTTTATCACAAACATTTCCACAATTATTCTATATTACGAATAGTTGAATTTTTTCACTCTAACCAAAGGTCAAATAAAATGGCTTCTAAAATTAAGTCCGTTGTTGCCCGCCAGATCCTCGACTCTCGCGGCAATCCCTCCCTCGAAGTTGATGTTACCCTCGAAAACGGTGTGACCGGTCACGCCGCTGTTCCGAGTGGTGCTTCCACCGGTGAACGCGAAGCTTGCGAACTCCGCGACGGTGACAAGAAGACTTACCTCGGCAAGGGCACCCTTACCGCTGTTAAGAACGTCAACACCAAGATCGCTAAGAAGCTCGTCGGCATGGATCCTTCCAAGCAGGTCGAAATCGATGACGCTATGATCGCTCTCGACGGCAACCGCATGCTCAAGAACAAGCTCGGTGCAAACGCTATCCTCGGCGTTTCCATGGCTGTTTGCGTTGCTGCTGCTAACGACGCTAAGATGCCGCTGTACCAGTACATCGCTAAGATGCACGGCACCACCAAGCTCACTCTCCCCTGCCCGATGTGCAACGTCATCAACGGCGGTGCTCACTCTTCCGCTCCGATCGACTTCCAGGAATTCATGATCGCTCCGGTTGGCGCTAAGACTTTCTCCAAGGGTCTCCAGATGGTGACCGAAATCTTCCACGCTCTTAAGGCTGTCCTTAAGAAGGGTGGCTTCGACACCACCGTTGGTGACGAAGGTGGCTTCGCTCCTGGCGTAAGCATCAAGCCGGCTAAGAACAAGTTCGGTTACGAAATCACTGGCGTTATGACCCTCGAAAAGGCTCTCGACGCTCTGAAGACTGCAACCACCAATGCTGGTTACAAGTTCGGCACCGACATCAAGATCGCTCTTGACGTTGCTTCTTCCGAATTCTGCGACAAGAACACCAAGGCTGGCAAGCCGGAAACCTACACCTTCAAGAAGAGCACCAAGAAGACCCTCAAGTCTGCTGACATGGTCAAGCTCTATGAAAAGCTCATCGACAAGTATTCCATCTTCTCCATCGAAGACGGTCTGGATGAAGCTGACTGGGCAGGTTGGAAGGTCATGACCGACAAGCTCGGTTCCAAGCTCAACCTCGTGGGTGACGACCTGTTCGTTACCAACCCGACCATCTTCGACGAAGGCATCAAGGCTGGCATCGCTAACGCTATCCTCATCAAGGTGAACCAGGTTGGTTCCGTTTCTGAAACCCTCGCTGCTATCAAGCGCGCTCAGAACGAAGGCTATGCTCCGATCGTTTCTCACCGTTCCGGCGAAACCGAAGACACCTTCATTGCTGACCTCGCAGTTGGTACTGCCGCTGGCCAGATCAAGACCGGTTCTCTCTCTCGTACCGACCGCGTCTGCAAGTACAACCGCCTCCTCCGCATCGAAGAAGAACTTGGCAAGAACGCTGTCTATGCCGGTGATCCTCGCAAGGCTGTGAAGGCTGCTGCTCCTAAGGCTGCTTGCAAGAAGGCTTGCGCTAAGAAGGCTGCTAAGAAGTAATTCTTCTCTAGAGCAAAAAGCTTAAAGGAAGTCCCGATGAAAGTCGGGGCTTTCTTTTTTTTAAAGTATGATTTTCTTTTATCTGAAATTTTATATATAAAATATTTACATCCGCCAAAAAAGATTTTGCTTGTTTGCGGGGATGGGCTTACACGGGGGTGGGGGAGTTTCACCAGGATTGTGAGGAGGGAGGTTCCTCCTGGGGGAGGGGTGGATTGTGAAATTTCCTGTTTACAATGGGGGTTCGCAGGCAGGTCCCGCATACCTTGAATAGGTGAAAGTGTGATGGTTGATTCCTTGGTACCGCTCAAAATGTCCTTGTTTGTAAACTTCCGTAAACTTTGAGTGCCGTGCAGGGCCCGAAATTTCGCTGTTTTGGCCATGGTTGCTGTTGCAAATGCATTTTCGGGTTGACTCGGAAACAGATTTTTCTTTAAAAACTATATTACGTGAGAATTTTTTTCACACAAGCTTTTTTAGCTTACTTAAAGAGGACACAAATGATTGGAATGAAATCAATTGCCAGGACGGCGCTTGCGCTCACGGCAACTGGTGCGCTTCTCTCCGGCTGCGGCGACGCATCTTCGGAAGGCGGACTGGCTAGCGGTGCATTGCCTCGTCAGGAAACGCTTTACTTGTCTGGCCAGCAGACTTCTGCTCCGGGTTCTTTCAACCCCCTGGCAGAAAGTTGGGCTGCATCTTGGCCGGTAGGTGGACGCTTCAACCTGATGTATGAACCGCTCATCACTTATAACTCCCTGAACGGTCAGATCGAAGATCTTCTGGGCCACCTGGTCGAAGAACTTTCCAATAATGACAGTATCGTTGTTGACTTGAACCCCGCTGCAAAGTGGAGCGATGGCAAGCCGGTGACCTCCACCGACGTGACCTTCATGCTTCTCCGCGGTTCCATCAACTCTGCTGAACAGATTTCTGCAATTCACGTTGATACTTTGAAGAACGGACCTGAAGGTGTGGTTGCCGAACGTCTTTCCTTCATTGTGAACAAGCAGGCTCGTAACAACCCGCTTACCGTTCGTGACTTGCTGCAGGCTACCCGTATCGCTCCGGCTCACATCTTCGAGCCCATGATCAAGGAAAAGGGTCTGGACGAAGTGAAGAAGATGCCCATGGATCAGAACCCCGTGGTGTCCGGTCCGTATGCACTCCGCTCTGCAAACGAAACCAAGATTATTCTTGAACGTCGTGACGACTACTGGGGCAACGCCGCTCTCCATAACGGTCAGCTTCCTGCTCCTAAGTACATCGTTCACCCGATTTACAAGAACAACGAACATAACACCATCGCTATGCGCGAAGGTAACCTGGATGCTTCTCAGAGCTTCATTCCTCGTATTAACCGTAAGGCTGCTGCCGGCGTTCATACTTGGTGGGATGAACCTCCTTATTTCCGTCCGGGTGCAATGCCCATGCTCGTCATCAACACCACTAAGGAACCGTTGAACGACAAGCGTTTCCGTCGCGCTCTCGCAACCGCTATTGACTACACTGCTCTCCGTCAGTTCGCAGTCTCCAACTATACTTCCACCCTGAAGGCTGGCCTTATCATGCCCACCGACCTGGAAGGTAAGTACATCGTTGACGAAGACCTGCCCAAGTATGGTGCAAACCTCTCTATTACCGACGATGCTGAACGTCTGAATGCTGTGAAGCAGATGCTCTCCGAAGCTGGCTTCAAGTCTGTGTTCAATGACGATGGTACTCTGGATCATATGGAAAATGCCAAGGGCGAACGTCTGCCGACTTTGTCCATCACTTCCCCTGCCGGTTGGACCGACTGGGAAGCTATGGTCACTATCGCTGTTGACGGTATGCGTAAGGCTGGTATCGATATTCGTGAAGGCTTCGTGGATGGTGGTCAGTACTGGCCGGCTATGGGTCTTGGCAACTTCGACCTGGTTATGCACAAGCCGGTTGCCGACGTGACTCCGTCTCTCCCCTGGAGCCGCTTCAACGAAATCATGTCTTCTCGTGACTGGACCGACCTCGGTGGTTGGGCTGGCGTGAACATCGGCCGTTACAACAAGCCGGGTTCTCCTGAATACCGTCCGGAAGTCGACCAACTTTTGTCTGCAATTCCGCTGATGACTGATTCCACCGAAATCGCAAAGGCTTACCGCGAACTGAACAAGATCTTCATGGAAGATCAGCCGTCCATCCCGCTGGTATACCTGCCGGAACAGTTCTACGAATTCAGCGACCGCGTATGGACCAACTGGCCCACCGCCGCTAATCCGTATGCTCCTGCCCAGCTCCCCTGGGTTGCATCCGGTACCAAGATTCTCTGGAACTTGAAGCTTGCAAAATAAAGGTTAAAAGGAATACAAATGCTTAAACAATATCCTATGCTACGCTATGTCCTGCAGAAGGGGTTCTGGTATCTCCTGACCTTCGTCTTTGCAGTGGCATTGAACTTCGCTTTGCCCCGCGTGGGCGGTAGCGACCCGGTCGACATCATCATGGGTCAGGCCGGTAAGGGTCTTTCTCCGACTGAAGCTCAGAAGAAGAAGGCCGAACTCCTGGTTTCTTTCGGCATGGCCGAACTGGACGAACAGGGCAATCCTGTTTACGAACCGGAAGTTGACGAAAATGGCCAGATGGTCACCAAGAAGGTTGCCAAGCTGGACGAAAACGGTGCTGAAGTTACCGTTACCGTCAAGGACGTAAATGAAGACGGCACTCCGAAGATGGCTGAACGTCAGAAGGTTGACGCTGAAGGTAAGCCCGTATTCGAAGAAAAGCCGGTCCTGGATGCCAAGGGCAAGCAGGTCATGATCAAGGACAAGAAGACCAAGAAGAAGGTCCCGCAGTTCGAAAAGGTGGCTGTCATGGAACAGTACCAGACCGAACATCAGGAAACCGTCATGGTTGACGAAGTCGTGATGAAGACCGAACCCAAGCGTTCCTCCGCTGTTTCTCAGTTCTTCGCTTACATTGGCAACGTGTTCAAGGGTGACCTTGGCAAGTCCTATGCCAACAACACTGAAGTGACCACCATCATCAAGAACGCTCTTCCGTGGACCCTCTTGATCCAGGCTCCCACCATCCTCTTGGGTTGGATCATCGGTAACCTTCTCGGTGCTTTCGCTGCTTACAAGCGCGGCATCTTCGACAAGGTGTTCTTCCCGGTTGCTATGTTCCTGAACGGTGTTCCGTACTTCGTGTTCGGTATGCTTCTCGTGGCTCTCTTCTCTATCACTCTCGGCTGGTTCCCGGCTGTGGGTAACATGAGCCCGGATATTCAGGAATTCACCTTCTCCTGGGCTTGCCTCAAGAGCGTCGGTTGGTACTACATCCTGCCGTTCTTCTCTTGCTTCCCCATCCTTCTTTCCGGTCAGGCTACCGGTATGCGTTCCATGTCCATCTATGAACTTGGTACCGACTACATGAAGTATGCTAAGTGGCTGGGCCTCCGCGAAGGTCGTATCATTAGCTACGTGTTCCGTAACGCTATGCTCCCGCAGCTCACTGGTCTTGCCCAGTCTCTCGGTGCAATGGTGGGCGGTGCTCTCATTACCGAAATGATCTTCTCTTACCCGGGCCTCGGCATGGCTATGCTCGACGCCATTAACAAGCAGGACTACGCTACCATCCAGGGTTGCACCTTGATGATCTCTACCTGCGTTCTCGTTGCAAACTTCGCTGTTGACGTCCTGATCGCAGTCTTCGACCCGCGTGTTAAGGCCGGTCTCCAGATGGGAGGTAAGTAATCATGGGAAAGCTCTTTAGAAACCTTCTCAAGTCTCCGATGTTCGTCGTCGGTATCTCTATCTTCGTTCTCACCCTGTTGATCGCTGTCTTCGGACCGCTGCTCTACAGTGTTGACACTCATGCCCGTGACATCCTGGCTGGCCCCTATGCCGGTTCCAGCTCCGCTCACCTGCTTGGCACCGACCACCTGGGTCGTGACTATGTGTCTCTGTTGATCGAAGGTCTCGGCAACTCCCTCTATGTGGGCTTCCTTGCCGGTATCATTGCTACTACTCTCGGTGTTCTTATTGGTCTGTTCGGCGGTTTCCGCGGCGGTTGGATTGACGAAGTCCTGAACATGTTCACTAACCTGTTCATCGTTATCCCGCAGTTCGTGATTCTCGTGCTCATCAGCTCTGCCTTTAAGGATGGCCGTTCTCTGACTCTTATCGGCGTGGTGATTGGCCTTACCGCTTGGAGCTGGTCTGCTCGTGCCGTTCGTGCACAGGCTTCCTCTCTCCGTAGCCGTGACCATATCTCCCTGGCCCGTATCAACGGTGCTAGCACCCTGACCATCGTGATCAAGCATGTGCTCCCGTACCTGCTTTCCTACGTGTTCATGGTGTTCATCATGCAGGTGGGTTCCGGTATTCTTTCCGAAGCTTCCATTTCTATGATCGGCCTTGGCCCTGTGGATACCACTTCTCTGGGTATCATCCTGAACCAGGCTAAGGATAACGGCGCTCTTGCTGACTCCATCTGGATCGCATTCCTGCCGGCAACTCTGGTCGTTACCTTGACCGTGTTCGCACTTTACCTGATCAATACTTCTATGGAAGGCGTCTTCAACCCGCGTCTCCGCAAGTAAGAGGTAACAATGTCTGAAAATGTATTTGAAGTAGAAAACCTCGGCCTCTATTACTTGGGTCGTTTTGGCGACAAGACCCACGCTGTTACCGACGTGTCCTTCTCTATGAAGAAGGGTGAAATCCTCGGTATCGCTGGTGAATCTGGTTGCGGTAAGTCCACTCTCGTGTCTGGCCTTATGGGCATGTGCATTCCGCCGCTGTACCCCGAAAAGGGTGACGTCCGCGTGAAGCACGGCGATAAGATGGAATCCCTCATGAACCGTTCTCTCGAAGACGTGCGCGCCAACGTTTTGGCTCAGCAGGTCTCCATGATTCCTCAGGGTGCATTCAACGCCCTGAACCCGGTTCGTAAGATCAAGGACATCGCTGCCGACGTGATCGCTGCTCACCAGCAGCCCGGCAAGAAGCTGGACCAGAAGGAAATCTACGCTCGTCTCCGTGAACGTTTCGACCTGTTCGGCATGGACACTGACCGCGTTCTGAATTCTTACCCCATCCAGCTGACCGCAGGCGAACGCCAGCGTTCCGTGATCGGTATTTCTACCCTTCTGAACCCCCAGATGGTGATTGCTGACGAACCTACTTCCGCTCTGGACGTTTCTACCCAGAAGGAAGTGATCTCCATGATCTTCGACCTTCTCGATAAGGGTATCTTCAGCACCATGATCTTCATTACCCACGAACTTCCGCTGCTCTATCATGTGGCCGACAATATCGCCATTATGTATGCCGGCGAAATCGTGGAATACGGTACTGCCGAACAGATCGTTAAGGATCCTCGTCACCCGTATACCCAGGCTTTGATGGGCGCTATGCTCTCTACCGAAGCTTCTCAGCGTACCCGCCATCCTGAAGCTATCGAAGGTGCTCCTCCTAGCCTCAAGAACAAGATTGTGGGTTGCCGCTTTGCTCCCCGCTGCAAGAAGGCCTGCCCGGATTGCAAGAAGAACACTCAAGAAATCCGCATTGTCGGCGATCGTCAAGTGAGGTGCGATTATGCTAAGTGATAAGCCCGTTGTATTTTCTGCCAAGCGTATTAGCAAGGACTTCGGTGCCGGTAAGAACCTGAAGACTGCCGTGAAGGATGTTTCCTTCGATATTTATGACGAAGAATTCATCTCTATCGTGGGCGGTTCCGGTTGCGGTAAGTCCGTTCTCGCCAAGATCATGCTTGGTCTGTACGAACCCACTCGCGGTCAGTTCCTCTATCGCGACAAGCCCATCAAGAACCTGAAGGACCACTGGAACGAAGTCCAGTCTGTGTTCCAGGATCCGTTTGGCTGCTTCAACCAGTTCTTTACCATCCGCTCTCAGCTCGAAGACGCTCTGAACATCCTGAAGGATAAGCCCTCCAAGGAAGAAGTCCGTCGTCGCGTTGACGAAGGCCTGATGGCTGTGAACGTCAAGCCCGAAGATATCGAAGGCAAGTATCCCTTCGAACTTTCCGGTGGTCAGATGCAGCGTATGCTCCTCGCCCGTATCTTCGCTCTTCGCCCGAAGGTGTTGATTGCTGACGAAGCTACCTCCATGGTGGACGCCTGCGTTCGTGCAAACATCCTTGACTATCTTCGTAAGTTGAAAGACGAACTGAAGATGACCGTGATCTTCGTGACTCACGATATCGGTCTTGCCAACTACGTTTCCGACCGTATCTTCATCATGAACGAAGGTAAGATCGTGAACCAGGGTACTCCTGCAGAAGTTCTGGACAACACCAGCGAACCGCACACCCTGAAGCTGCTTGACGATATTCCTGAAGTCCACAAGACTGAATGGATCAAGAACAGCAAGCGTTCTAAGAAGGGCTAGTTCCTACTAGAACTTTGAAACGTCCCGGTTCCATGGAAATGGAGCCGGGGCTTTTTTTATCCAGTTTGCGGGACCTGTCTGACGTCCACCCATAAAAAGCATTCCTAATAGGAATAATTTGTTTTCTCTTGAAAACGCAAATGTGGCGAAAGGTTATTACAAGCGCTTTTTTTATAAGTATATTGAGCAATATGAGAACGTGTAATCTTGTTTTGTCTGTCCTGGGTGCCGGTGCCCTTGCAAGCGCTTTTGCCGGCCCTCTTCTGATTAACCAGCTGGGTTTTACCCCCAATTCCGAAAAGTTGGCCGTTGTGCCGGGCAGCGATGCCAACGAACTTGAGGTTCGCGACTTGAACGGAAAGACTGTTTTGACCATGGAAGCCCCTATGGTCTATGACTGGGAATTCAGCGGGGAAGAAGTCCAGACCTATGATTTTTCTGCAGTGAAGACTCCGGGTACCTACCGCCTTTATCGCGGTGGCGAGTATCTGGGTAACCCCATCGTGATCGGCGATCGCGTTTATGAAGAGTTGGCCAAGGGTGCCATCAAGTGGTTCTATTACCAGCGTGCCAGCATGCCTATCGAGGCTCAGTACGGTGGAAAGTGGGTTCGTGCTGCTGGCCATCCTGACGATAAGGTGATTGTTTACGGTACCGATGAACGTACCGCTGCCGGTTACCAGAAGTCCGTGGGCAAGAAGCATCCCAAGGCTGGCAAGAATGTGGTTATCAATTCTTCCAAGGGTTGGTACGATGCCGGTGACTACGGCAAGTATGTGGTGAATTCTGGCATTACCGTGTTCACCTTGCTGCAGCTTTATGAAAATTTCCCCACCTACATGGACTCCCTCACCTGGAACATTCCCCGTGAGTTGAAGAACATGCCCCTGATTCTTGAAGAGGTCAAGTATAATCTGGACTGGATGCTGACCATGCAGGACGAAGACGGCGGCGTGTACCACAAGGTGACTACCTTGATGTTCGGCGGATCCGTGATGCCCGAAAAGGATGGCGCTCCCCGTTATGCCATTATCAAGAACGTGACCGCAACTCTGGACTTTGCCGCAGTGATGGCTCAGGCCAGCGTGGTGTACAAGAAGTTTGACGCCGCTTATGCGGATCAGTGCCTGAAGGCTGCCGAAAAGGCATACGCCTGGGCCAAGAAGAATCCCAAGGCTTTTTACAAGCAGCCTGATGACGTTCAGACTGGTAGCTACGCTCCCGGTGATGAAAACGGCAAGGATGAATTCCGCTGGGCCGCAACTGAACTTTACCGCGCCAAGGTGGTGGCTGGCCAGAAGGACAAGGCTGCAAATGGCTATCTGGCTGACTTGAAGGCTAACAAGTTTACTCCCGATGGCGCCTGGTGGGGCAACGTGAATATGCTTGCCGCTTTCCGCGTGGCCATGGACGGTGCCACTTTCGGTGCTGACTTGAACAAGGCTGCCAAGAAGGTGGTGATGGATGAGGCCAACAACCTCCGTGCCGTGGGCGATACCAGCGGTTACCATCTGCCGGCATTCCCCTGGAGCTGGAACTGGGGCTCCAACAGTGCAATGGCCAACAACGCCATGGTGCTGCTCCACGCCTACTATCTGACTGGCGACAAGAGCTATGTGGATGGCGCCCAGCAGGTTCTGGACTATCTCCTGGGCAAGAATCCCATGGAAATTTCCTATGTGACCGGTTTCGGTTATCGCAGTGCCCGCAATCCTCACCACCGTCCTAGCGAAGGTGATTTTGTAGACGATCCGGTGCCTGGCATGCTGGTGGGTGGCCCGCACCTTGGCAAGCAGGATATTAACCTGGATGGCAAGGAATCCTGGAAGTGCGAAAACTATGCCGCTGCCGACAAGCCGGCCCTGGCCTACATCGACAACCGTTGCAGCTACGCAACCAACGAAGTGGCCATTAACTGGAACGCTCCCCTGGCTTATGTGGCTGGCGCCTTGCAGGCTATTTACTTGAATATTGCTAATACTCCCGCCAAGTAATTTTACTTATTGGTCGCGCGCGGGATAGCGCGAAAACTTTGAAAGGGACCTCGCGAAAGCGGGGTCTTTTTTATTGTAGAGAATATCTTCTTTTATTTGTAACATTCGTATTAATTACTATCTTTGGTTCCTGGTTGGTTAAAATAGGAGGACACGATGAAAAAATCGTGATACTATGTGCATTTATGCTCGTTTTCGTGGCTTGCAATAACGAAGACCACAAAATATCCAATAATCAGAAAGCCCGAACTGCACAAGAATCCAGAGAATCAAGTTAGAAATTTGAACCACCCAAGCCCAATACAAAGGGGGCTTTCGATTTCACAGAATGTGAAGAAAAGCATGGTTCAGACACAGAGAATTTTCGGGCATGTGTAAAGGCTAGATATCCGAACATAAAATTTGCAGAATAAGGATTATGGAATTGGCGGTTGGAGCGATAGTTATGAATGTCCGAAGTATTAGTATTGTAATTTTCTTTTGCATAGTTATATCGTTTGCTGAAGGCGATTCCCTTTCAAATGATGTCTTTGGCGAGTATTGCCTTGTCAAAGATGAGAAAAATGTGTGGAACCTAGAAAAATATAAAGAAAACAAGCCTTTCCTTTTTTCATATATTCGTTGTTCTTATACAGGTTTGTATGGCGTTTTTATTTCTGATCCTTGGTCTTCATTTGGTGTTCCTATGGGATCATCCTCGTTTGATAAGAATAAGCCTTCTAAATGTTCTAATAAGTTTTCTTTTGATAGAGAGTATATTTTTGCAAATGAATTTAAAGTAGAACAAACAAAAGAGTGGGCGAACGAAATTGCTGGTTTGCAAAATAAATTTCACGATTTGGATTGGAAAGTTACTTACGACTCAAATTATGTTCGCCTCAATACATCGGGAACTGCCAAAATTTATATTTCCGGCTTCTGTACCGAGGAACAGCTGAAAATGATTCAGGAACGGAAGGCGGATAAATTGTACAATAGGAAATAGTTTTGATTATTATTTTGAGCCTCGCTTTTGCGAGGCCTTTTTGCGTTGTACGGCTATTGCAATAATTGCAAAACTGTTTGCTATAGGGGGGTGAATATAGGCCCTTTTCGGACGTAATTTTTAGGGTGGGGAAGTTCCCTTGGTGTGTGTACGTAGAATAACATGAGGAACAAATTATGTTCGGAGTTGGTTTTCGCGGAAAGGCTCGCGTAGTTGCCTTATCGCTTGGGATTGCGACCTTTGCTGCAAATTTTGGTTTTGCTCAGGATCAGTTGTATCCTGAAATGTTTCCGCTGTCTGCGGTGAAGCTTTTGGCGGGCCCCCTGCAGGATCGCCAGGAGCTAAATGGCGAAACCCTTCTGGCTTACGATACGGATAAACTGATTGCGCCTTTCTACGAAGAGGCGGGCATGAAGCCTAAGGCAACCAAGTTTAGCAACTGGGCTGGTTTGGATGGCCATGTTCTGGGGCACTACTTGAGCGCCTTGGCTATGCATTATGCGGCTACCGGCGATACGGAAATCAAGAAGCGCATGGAATATGTGGTGGATGAACTGGAAATCATCCAAAAGCAGAATTCCAAGGACGCAAACTTTGTAGGCTACATCAGTGGCGTTCCCAACGGAAAGTCCATGTGGCTCAAATTCAAGAACGGCGATGCCGGCGCACAGAACGGCTATTGGGTTCCCTGGTATAATATTCACAAGACTTATGCGGGTTTGCGTGATGCCTGGATGTACGGTGGCGTGACTCGTGCCAAGGATATGTTCCTCGCTTTGTGCGACTGGGGTATTACCATTACCAACGGCCTTAACGATTCCAAGATGGAATCCATGATGGGTACGGAATACGGTGGCATGAACGAAGTATACGCCGACGCTTATGAAATTACCAAGAATTCTAAGTACCTGGATGCGGCCAAGAAGTGGTCCCATAAGTGGCTGTTGAATGCCATGGCTTCGGGTAATGACAACTTGAGCAATCGTCATGCCAATACCCAGGTGCCGAAAGTGGTGGGCTTTGCCCGCGTGGCGGAACTGAGTGGCGACAAGACTTACAAGGCCGGCGCCGAAACTTTCTGGGACATTGTGGTGAACAAGCGCAGTATCGCCATTGGCGGTAACAGTATTTCTGAACACTTCCCGGAATATGACAAGTACAACAAGTACATCGAGGAACGTGAAGGGCCCGAATCCTGCAATACTTACAATATGCTGAAGCTGACGGAACGCCTGTTCCATATGACTCCCAGCGCCAAGTATGCGGACTTCTATGAACGTGCCTTGTTCAACCATATTTTGTCTACAATTCACCCGACTCACGGTGGCTACTGCTACTTTACTCCGGCACGCCCCCGCCATTACCGCGTTTACTCCAAGGTGAATGCGGGCATGTGGTGCTGCGTGGGTTCCGGCATGGAAAACCCGGGTAAGTATGCCCAGTTTATCTACACCAAGGAAAATGACGCGTTGTACGTGAATTTGTATGCAGCGACGGAATTGAACTGGAAAGAAAAGGGAATTAAGATTAAGCAGGAGACTGCGTTCCCCAAGGGTGAGGTGTCGAAATTTACCGTGAGCGGCGCCGGCAGTTTCAAGATGATGCTGCGTCATCCTTACTGGGTGAAGGCCGACGAATTCAAGGTGGTTGTAAACGGCGATACTGTGGTAACCAAGTCTGACGCGTCCAGCTATGTTTCTGCTGGTACTGTAAAGGCTGGCGACGTGGTGGAAGTTATTTACCCCATGCATACTCATATCGAGGAACTTCGCGGCATGAGCGATTACGTGGCGCTGCTTCACGGTCCTATTGTGCTGAGTGCCAAGACGGGAACGGAAGGCCTTAGCGGTCTCGTGGCTGATGATGGCCGCTGGAGCCACATTGCAGGTGGCGCCTTGCAGTCTCTGGATGGAGCTCCCATGCTTGCCAGTGAAAAGGCTGACATTCCCTCTAAGCTGACCCCCGTAAAGGGCGAACCCTTGCACTTCAAGGCTCCCTATTTGTTCGCTGCCCAGAAGGATGCTAACCTGTTGCTGGAGCCGTTCTATGAAGTTCATGATGCTCGTTACATGATGTATTGGATGGTGATGACGGATCCTGCCGTTCTTGAAAAGCTGAAGAAGGAACAGGAAGAAGCCTTGGCTCTTGATGAAAAGACGGTAGACAAGGTGGCCCCTGGCGAACAGCAGCCCGAGGCGGATCATCGCATGAAGAACGAAAATTCTTCTACCGGGACTCATCAGGGTGAATTCTACCGCGATGCAGGCCAGTGCTCTGGCGGCGATGGCGGATTCATTAGCTACGAGCTGGAAACCAACAGCGAAGATTCTTTGGACCTGATGGTGCGTTACTGGGGCAACGAAGGTTGCAACCGCGCCTTTGACATCATGATCGACGGCGAAAAGCTTGCCAGCGAAAACATTTCCAACAAGTGGAAGAAGGATGAATTCGTTAATGTGAAGTATCCCATTCCCGATGAAATGGTGAAGGGCAAGAAGGTGATTACCGTAAAGTTCCAGGCAAGCACCGGCATGGTGGGCGGGATCTTCGGAGTGCGCCTGTTGCGTAACAAGCCGAAGCCGGAACCTGTTGTAGAAGATACGACCGACGCAATTGTTGCTAGCCGAAAAGTTGCAAGCTCTGTGCCGCAGCTCCGTGCCCGCGCAAATTCCGATGTGTTGCAGATCGAAGCTAGCTCTCCGTTGCAGAACAATGTGGCTGTGAAGATTTTCTCCATGGATGGCCACCTGGTGAAGGCTCAAACATTGAATTCCGGCAGCGCAACTTTCAGCATTGGCATTGGTGACATGAAGAATGGCATGTACATTATGCGTGTGCTGCAGAACGGAAATCTGTTCGGCAATACCATCTTCACGAAAAAGGGAATTTAACCCTAGATTTGAATAAAAATTAGGTATGTAGGGAAGGTGCCCCGCTTGCGCGGGGTGCCTTTTTCTTTTGGGGAGTATATATTTAGAAGAAAGTTTGGGTTAATAATGAGTTTAAAGAGAATCCTTAATTTTATTTGTGTTGCAGTTGCCGCGGAATGTGCCGCGGTAAGTTCTGCCTTTGCTGAAAACTCTGCCCTGGCGTTGCAGGATTTGAAGTATAGTGATTCTAGAAAGTCTCTGAATAATCCTGGCAGAGGCTGGTATCGTACCCAGGGATTGCGCCTTAAGGAATCCGACAATAAGGCTGTTGGAATTTCTCAGCCTTTGACTCATTTACGTGTGGACATTTCCGCCTTTTCCGAAAAGGGCTTACAATCCATTGATTCTAGCAAGACTCCCCGCGATACGATTTACGGTGTTTCCAAACCTTTGACTGACGACGCTTTGGCGGCTCTTAATTCCACTTTTGCGAATGCTAGAGAAAAAGGCAATAAGGTCATTGTCCGTACATCCTACGATATTGATGGTCGCGGAAAACAGGATCCTCCTCAGAAAATAATTCTCGGCCATATAAAGCAGTTGGCCGAAGTTTATGGAAAGAATTCGGATGTCATTACCTATGTGGAACTTGGAATGTATGGCAGCTGGGGCGAACAGCATACCAGTAACAATGGCAGCAATGCAGAAATCGCAGAAGCCCTGCAGACCATGATTGTGAATACCCCGTCATCCATTAAGGTGGGCGTGCGTCGTCCAGATATTGTTGCTTATTGGCTGGGCGTGCAAAGTGAAACTCGAGATGACGCTGGCAACATTACCAAGGTTGGCTACGAAAATTTTGATATCAATTCCGATGTGTTCAAGGCTGCGGTAAAAGCAAAGGGTGATACCATCTATCGTGTGGGCATGTACAACGATGGCTATTTGGGAAGCACCACGGATTTGGGCACAGTGACCATGGGCAATCCAAAGCTTACTCGCGAAATGATGATTTCCTGGTTGGAACAATATTCTTTGAATACGCCTTATGGTGGTGAAATGGTGGCGAATTACAATGGCGACCATCCCATGAATACGGCACGCTACTTAAGCTATGAAGGTTTCCGAACCCATACAAGCTATTTGAATTGGGAATGGCATTACGAAACAATCCAGAACATGAAGGACTCCATTCTCGGTCCTGAATTTGGAAAGGGATTTCGTGCACCCGATTCCGAATATGTTGGTGCAACTGCTTATAAGTATGTAGAAGATCATCTAGGTTATCGCTTTGTTCTGCGAGAATCCTGGTTGCCGGATTCTTTGTATGACGACACTTTGTTCCGAGCAAAGTTCAAAATTCAGAATGTGGGCTTTGGAAATCTGACGAAATCTGCGTCTGCAAAACTTGTGTTTATCGAGGATGTAGATCCGTGTGATGTGTGCCCGGCAGCATACGAGATGGATATCAGTGATGTTTTTGACTTGCGAAAAGTTTATGGACGCTCCATTGTTGTTGATGGCTCTGATACAACTTTGACCTTTGATGGAATGAATGAATTTACCATTGAAGGAAAAAGCTCTCGAGGCAAGTACGATGTCGTCTTGCAAGTCGAAGGGATTTCCTTTGCCAATGTGAACGAATCCATCTTTATGTGCGAAAAATCTGTGGATGGGTTATACTTGGGCAAAACCTATGTTCGTCCAAAGGATATTCGAGGACCGACTTCTCTCGGGATAAAAAATCTTCATCAGAGCAACACTCGCAATAACCAGCCGATGGTTTTCCGCGACGGTTATCAAATCAAAGTTCGTGGTGGCGAGTTGCATGGTGGTAAGACATTCCAGGTGAATGGAAAGATTGTGAAATAAAAGTCGGGTGGTGCCGACTCAAAAGGTGGTGTTATGAAAAAGTTGTTTGGGTTTGCGGGAAGTTTGGTTCCTGCGCTTTCTCTGGTGGCGTTCCTCGGAACTTCTGCCCAGGCGGAGATTTCTGTAATGGTGGATGCGTCCGCCGGCGTCAAGAAAATTTCCCCTTACCTCTATGGCCGAAACATTGACAAGGTCAGCGCCGATAGCGCCCGCCTCAGCGATGAGGACAAGACTTCCATCAAGACGATGAACGAAGCCGGCATTCGTTTTATTCGTGCAAACTACGGCAACAATTCTACCCGCTACAACTGGCGAAAAAAGTTGACCGTTCATCCGGACTGGTACAACAACGTGAATGCCGTAGACTGGGACATTACCGCCAAGAAGATTCTGGACAACATGCCTCAAGCAGATGCCATGTACGCTTTCCAGTTGACGGGTTATGCGGCCGCCACCAACGAATACAACTTTGCAGATTGGACTTTCTACAAGGCTCATAACGATACCTGGGCCAAGGCAACCCTTGACTTGGCTGGCGGTGGCGAAGTTGCCGACGATGGAGAGACTCTCATCAAGGCTGGTGATTACAGCTTGTATTGCGAGCCTTGGCCCGCCGATTCCACTGTGGGAATTATTGACCACTGGGCAAAAGAATTGAAGTACGATATGTCCAGACTTCAGTATTGGAGCATGGACAATGAAATGGAAATCTGGAACGGTACCCACGGCGACTTGCCCTTGGATATGGATCCGGATTTCTTGGTGGAACGTTATGTTGATGTGGCCAAGAAGGCCCGCACCGTTTGGCCCGAAATCAAGTTGACTGGTCCTGTGGTAGCCAATGAATGGCAGTGGTGTACTACGGGTGCGTCCGAAGGAAAGTCCGGTCTGGGCAAGGGCGAAGACCGCAATTACTGCTGGCTTGAATACTTTATCAAGCGCCTTGCCGAAGAACAGAAAAAGTCTGGCATCCGTATGCTTGATGTGTTTGACATGCACTGGTATCCCTCGGAAAAGACTTACGCAGAACGTGTCAATTGGCATCGTGTTTTCTTTGATACCACCTACAATTATTCTGGTGCTAATGGTATTAAGTTGGTCAGCGGCAAGTGGGATAACAACCAGACCAAGGAATATATTTTCGAACGTGTGAATGGTTGGCTGGATCAGTACTTCGGTAAAGGTCACGGCATTACCTTGGGCCTTACCGAAACTTCCATTATTGACGAGAAAGATCCCATGACCACGGCGATTTCCTATGCATCCTGGCTTGGAACCTTTATGGATCACGGTGTGGAAATTTTCACTCCCTGGACATGGGGCGATGGCATGTACGAAGTGCTGCACCTCTTTAGTCGCTATAACGGGGAATTCCGAGTGCAGTCTGAATCCAGCAACGATTCCTTGCTTTCCGCCTATTCCTCTGTAAGCAACGCAAGAGATTCCATGACGGTGATTCTTGTGAACCGCGCAGAAAAGGATGCACAAAGCGTGACCTTGAATGTGAAGGGCTTGAAGAATGTGGGTGCTTCTGCAGAAACTTTGACATTGGCTGGAATCAGCGGCGAGACTTTTGTTTCTCACGAAAGCAATGCGTTGAAGATGGGCGCTGCAACTGTTGATGTTGCTGCTGGTACGGTGGCTCTCGAAGTGCCTGCAAAGTCCATTGTGGCGGTGCGCTTGACAGCTGATCCGGGCGATGTGATTGACGCTATTTTCAAGCCATATGATCGTCGCATCGTCAGAAACCAGCCCATGGTTTTCCGTGAAGACCATCAAGTGAAAGTCCGCAGTGGCGAACGATATGGTGAAAAGATCTTCCATGTGAACGGAAAAGTCGTGAAGTAAAAAAAGTCAACGATGGATTTAATACAAAAAAGCCCCGGCACAAAGTGTCGGGGTTTAATGCTTTTTGGATCCTTCGGTCACTGCGTTCCCTCAGGATGACGCGGTTGAGTTCCTCAGGATGACGCGGACGATACAAAAAATTAGCCGTTGACGAGTTTCACGAACTCTCTGCAGACTTCTTCGGGATTGGGCTTGCCAAAAATTGCGGAACCCACCACGAAGACGTTGGCGCCGGCTTCCTTGCAAGCCAGGATGTTGTCCAGCTTGACGCCGCCATCGATCTGGATGTCAAGTTCCGGCTTCATCTGGCGAAGTTCGCGGATCTTGTCCAGGCAATAGGGGATGAGGCTCTGGCCGCCGAAACCCGGATTCACGGACATGACGAGGACCATGTCAACGATGTCCAGCACATGCTTGATGTTAGAAAGCGGGGTTGCGGGGTTGATGGCCACAGCGGGCTTTACGCCAAGTTCTGCAATCTGGTGCAGCAAGCGGTCCAGATGGTTAGTGGTTTCGGCGTGCACACTGATGAGGTGTGCGCCGGCCTTAGCAAATTCAGCCACGTAGTTTTCGGGGTTGGCAATCATCAGGTGGCAATCCAGGGGGAGGCTGGTGCCCTTCTTAACGCAGGCGGAAATGCCCGGGCCAAAGCTGATGTTGGGGACGAAATGACCGTCCATGATATCCAGGTGAACGAGGCCTGCGCCGCCGTTTTCGATAGCCTTGAGGCCGTTACCCAGTTCCAAAAAGTTTGCGTTCAATACGCTAGGTGCGATAATCTGCTTCATGAATTGCAAGTTAGAAATTTTGCCAAGGACTCGCAAGACCATGTAACGGCTTGGCATGGAATTTGCAAACAGACATTAGACGGATAAATTACATTTTACTATCTTTACGCTTAAATAAAAACCAAGGAGAAAATAAAATGTCTAAAGGTACTAAGACCGTAGTTGCAAAGCCGGCTGCCAAGAAGGCTGCTGCTAAACCCGCTGCAAAGGCTGCCTCCAAGGCCGCAAAGCCCGCCGAAAAGAAGCCCGCTGTAAAGGCCGAAGAAAAGGTTGTTGCTAAGAAGGCTCCTGCAAAGGCTGCCGCTAAGCCTGCAGCAAAGGCTGCTACTAAGGTTGCAAAGCCCGCTGCCGAAAAGAAGACTGTTGCCAAGGCCGCTCCCAAGGCTCCCGCCAAGGCTGCAAAGAAGTCTGCCGCTCCCAAGAAGGTTACTCAGGAAGTCGTTGCTGACTGTCCGCTGGCTACCACCGTTTCTATCGCAGGTACCTTCAACAACTGGATGGTTGATGTGGACATGCTGAAGAAGGACAAGAAGACTGGTCTCTGGAAGATCAAGCTGGAACTTGTTCCGGGCGATTATGAATACAAGTTCGTTTGCGACGGTGAAAACTGGGACGTAGGCGACAACAAGATTATGCACGTTTAATTTGCTGATTTTACAAATTGCGTTTGAGAAGGTTCCTCTAAGGAGGGGCCTTTTCATTTTTAGGTTAGAATGCCTGGATTATTGGGAAAGTTTCTTTGTTGGGTAGAATTTTCTTTGCGGTAAAGAATTAGATTCTCTATGGAGAAATTTTAAACAAGTGTGGGTAGAGAATATTGTGAAGGGAATGAAGTTCTTTTTTGCGGGAATTTTGGGCGCGTTGGCTCTGAATCTTGGGGCTTGCGGCTCTGATGATAAAAGTTCCGCGGCTCCGATGGATGAATTGTCATCGGGTTCTGAAGATTATTTGTTTTCGTCAGGTGAGGAAAATTCTAACGGTTTAGTTTCCGGTTCTTCAGATTCGTCGGTTGATTCGTTGGCGGGAACATCTTCAAATTCCTTGACAAGTTCCGCAGAGGACTTGTCGGCAGGTTCCGCGACGGACCCTACGGCAGACACGGTTGTTGCGCTGAAAAATCCTCCGGTCATCTTTACCGAAGTGGACCTTGTGAATTTGTCTTACAAGGATGAAGAAGGTGGTGACGCCGGTTGGGTGGAAGTTTATAATCCAGCAGATACGGCGGTAAACCTGAAGGGTTATTATCTGACCAACTCCAAGGCGGAACAGACCAAGTTCCAGTTTGGCAATGTGGTAGTTCAGCCAAAGTCCCACATGATTGTTTACCTGTCTGGGAGAAACTTGCCGGACTATGTGGCGCACCATGATACTGTCAATCTTTTGAGTTCCTATTGTGAAGGGGAAACGGATGCGGTAAATTATCCTGGTCGTGGTGCCAGCGAAATAAAACCTTTGGATGGTGCGTCCGATTTTTGCTTTGTGGAAAATGGAGTGAATAGAGCCGGTGCCCAGATGATTCCCGTGAAGTCAACTCTGGGTTATTACGTTTTGTCATTGACCATCGGCTCGACGAACGAGGGTAGGGTTCCTGTGGATCTTTCCAAGGCAAATCAGTTTCAGCTGAAAGCTTATATCCCCAAGGATCACGAAGTCTACTTCAAGATTTTGCAGAAGGGTTTCCGCGAAATTAAAAGCTGGAACAAGATGCTGGTGGGAACGGGAGATTCCAACACGGTTTATTCCATTAGGCCGCCTCTTCATTCTGACTATCCCAACCTAGCTGAAATTACGGGTCTTCGCCTGGACAAGGATTATCACGATTCTCTTGCTACAGATATTAAGGTTTTCAGTTATATCGCCTATAGCCGCGGAAACGAACCTCACGCCAATTTCAAGTCCAAGAAGGATGGTGGTTCTCTCTATTTGTTCAATGGCGAAAAACAGCTTGTGGATTCCGTGATGTATCCGGCGGCTGTTATCGGAAAAACTTGGTCCCGAGAAATTGCGGCAGTCAATGGTGTGGTCGCCGGCGCAGTTACCAGTACCTCCGCGAAGTGGGGCTTCGCAAATGCAACGCCTTATGGTGAAACTGTAGGCGCTGTGGAAAATGCTCCCCAAACTGTGAAAACAGAATTCCCCAACTCCGGTTTTTATTCTGCGCCTTTCTCTATTGCCTTTGGAACTGATGATGAAATCCGCTGCGAAAAGGGCGGTACTGTTCCCACAGCAACGAGCCCGCTGATGGTTACTAGTTTGAAGATTGATACCACCACGGTTTTGCGCTGTGCTACTTTTGAAAACGGTGCTGTTCCTGGTAACGTCATTAACCGCACTTATGTTTTTGAAGACCAGCCTACGGTCGCTTCCGTATTTATTACTGGCGATCCGCTGCAGATGTTCCATGCCGATTCCGGCTTGTTCATGAATGAAAATTTCTGGGGCGACAAGGAAATTCCTGTGAACATTGAATTGCTGGAAGCCGGTCAAAAGGTGAGCGGCTTCAGCGAGAACGCAGGTCTTGCCATTAGCGGTAACGCCACCCGAACTTGGGCGAAGAAATCTGTGGAAATTACCTTCCGCGAAAAGTACGGAAAGAATAAACTGGATTATGTGCTGTTCCCGGGATTTCCCGACTTGAAAAAATTCAAGAGCTTCAAACTGCGCAACAACGGAAACAACTATCACTTTGATTACATCCGCGATATGTTGGCTTCCTCCATTACGGAAGGCCTGGGCATTGATTATCAGCATGGCCGCGCCTCCATTGTTTTCTATAACGGGGAATACTACGGCATTCATAACATTCGCGAATCCTCCAACAAGAATTATTACCTGGCCAAGTACAATCTGGACGGGGACCAGGTGGATTTGGTGGGCAGTTCCGGCGAGTACATGGCAGGCTCCCCGGTGGATTTCATTGCACTGACTAATTTCTTGCTTACCAAGTCAATGACTGATGATGATGTGGCCACTGTGAATGAGCAGATGGATTTGAATAATTTCATCAACTACTATGCTGCAGAAATATTTGCAAACAATCGCGACTGGCCCGGCAACAATCGCAAGGTTTGGCGTGGGAGTAGCCCCAAGACTGCCTGGAAGTGGTTCATGTACGATACGGATATGGCCTTTGACAACTCCCAGACTGATAAACAGGAAAACTTGAAGGGAAATATTTTTGAGTTTGTGACGGCTGCAAGTTCCGGCTGGCCCAACAATCCTGAATTCACTCAACATTTGCGCATGTTGCTGAAGAATGAAAATTTCAAGGCCGCGTTCATCAACCAGATAGCCGCCATTCTTTGCATGAACTTTAGTTCAGAACGAGTGGTTGCCCGCATGAATAAATTGCAGGGCGACATCTCCGCAGAAATTGCCCGCGATCAAAAACGCTGGAGCAAGAACGTGGCTACTATGACGGAACATGAAGGCAGAATCAAGACCTTCGCCACCACCCGCCAGGATGTGGTCCGCAAGGAAATGAAGGAACATTTTGCCTTGGGCGAGATGGTGGATGTAACCATTGCAAGTTCCGGTAATGGCAATGTGCGGGTTCATTACTTGCCGTTGGATAAATCCTCACTGAAGATCAAGTTCTTCAAGGGTACGCCCGTGACGCTTACTGCTGTGCCGAAGGATGGCGGAATATTCATAGGCTGGAGTGATGGCGTCAAGGACGCAACTCGCACCATTGATCCTGAAGACGGCTTGAAGATAACTGCGAACTTTAAGTAAACGTCATATCAGCGCAAGTCCTTCTGGAGGTTCGATATGAAAAAAGCCATGAAGATAAAATTAGAGTTTCTGTTAGGGACCGCAGTGGCGTAGCCATTCGAACGGGTTTACGTTTTTTGTAAGGCGTTCCCAGAACCCGGTTGAACGAAAAACGCCGGAGGCGTTTATAGCGCAAGGGCCCGGCTGGCGCGAGCCAGCAACAGCCAAAAAAATATTCTAAATTTTGCGCTGTAATTTAATGAGGCGCGCCGCGCCAGAAAAGGGAAAACATGAAGAATACTAACATCCCCGAAGAACAGTTTGTGAAGGCTGCCGCTCAGTTCGGCACCCCGCTTTGGATTTACGACCGCGCAACCATCGAACAGCGTTGCAAGGAAGTGAAGGTTTTTGATAACGTGCGTTTCGCCCAGAAGGCATGCCCGAACCTCAGCGTGATTTCTCTTGTGCGCAAGCAGGGTTGCGTGGTGGATGCTGTGAGCGCCGGTGAAATTGTCCGCGCTCTCAAGGCCGGCTACAAGGGCGGCTGCGAAAAGGGTAAGGTTCCCGAAATCGTTTACACCGCCGACATTTTCGACAAGGACGCCCTGGAACTGGTGAAGGAACACAACATCGCCGTGAACGTGGGTTCTCCGGACATGATCCAGCAGCTTGCCGATGCAGGCGTGAAGTCCGAACTGACCATCCGCGTGAACCCGGGCTTTGGTCACGGCCACTCCCGCAAGACCAACACTGGTGGCGATCTTTCCAAGCACGGTATCTGGCACGAACAGATCAAGGACTGCGTGAAGCTGGCTCAGGCAAATGGCATGTGGATTACTGGTCTGCACATGCACATCGGTTCCGGTTCTGACTTTGAACATTTGGCTTCTGTTGCTGAAGCTATGTGCGACGCAAGCCGTCGTCTCGGTTCTCACCTGCGCACCATCAGCGCCGGCGGTGGCCTGCCCATCGAATACCACGAAGAAAACAAGGGCCCGCATATCGACATGGCTGCCTACTATGGCATTTGGGATGGTGCCCGCAAGAAGATTCAGCAGAGCATCGGTCACGACGTTCATCTGGAAGTGGAACCGGGTCGCTACCTGGTTGCAGAAAGCGGCTACCTCATGGCAGAAATCCGCGCTGTCAAGAAGCAGGGCGACAATCTGTTCTACATCGTGGACGCTGGCTTTACCGACCTGGTTCGCCCCAGCTTCTATGGTTCCTACCATCAGATTTCCGTGATCGCCCGCGATGGCCGCGAACTGAACGAAACTGTTGACGCCGTCGTTGGCGGCCCCCTCTGCGAATCCGGTGACGTGTTCACTCAGGAAGAAGGAGGCTTCGTCGTGACCCGCAAGCTCCCCAAGGCTAAGGTGGGCGACCTCCTGGTTCTCCACGATGCTGGCGCTTACGGTGCAGCAATGTCCAGCAACTACAACAGCCGTCGTTACGCTGCCGAAGTGATGTACACCAACGGCGAAATGAAGGTTGTCCGAGAAAGACAATCCTTCGAACAGATGCTCCAGAACGACAAGATTATCGAATTCTAAGTTTGCGATTCCTGCGGGAATCACGTGACTCAATGAAAATCAAAAAAAGCCGGCGATTAATTTCGTCGGCTTTTTTGTGTGGGGATTTCACCTTGGTGAGTTTCCCTTTTTGTTTGCTTTGTTTATTCGAAATCGTAAAGTAACTGGGAAGTTACTCTTATGTTGTCGAAGGAACCTTTTACCATGAAATTGGATACGCCGCTTATACCCGTCATGCAGCATGTGTTCTTGTAGCCGATGTAGAGGTCGTTGCGTGCTCGGAATGATGGACTGTAACCGTAAGGGTCCATGATGTAGGCCAGTTGTTTGCCGTTCAGGAATATGGCTGTTTTTGTTCCGTCCCACTGGCCGGCGATTTTATTCCAGCCGTCCTTAAATACAACTGGGGCGGAAACATAGTCATATCGATCGCTTCCATTCTTGAAGAAGAAAAGCTTGCTTTCGCTGACAACAAAAGTTAATCGTCCTTCGTTGTTTCCCACCAGAGCGCTTCTTTTGTAGTCAAAGTTTTCGCCGGGCTTGAAATAGAATTCGATGGTTCCCTGGGGGAGGGTGTCTTCCATGGCGATGGGCAGCCGGACGTTCTTGTTCACGAGCGTCAAAGCCTTTCCTGTATAGCCGTTCTCAAGTGTTCCGCTTTCCCAAGTATAATCGCCTTCGAAATCTTCAAAGTATTCCAATGAATAGAGTGATGAGGAACTTGAACTAATGAATTCCGAGCTGCTGGATACGGCGTTGTAGTAAACTGTATTGGATGAATTTACGGACAAATTCATAGAAGAACTGGAACTGCATTCTATGCTGCTGCTTGACTGCTCGTATTCAATTTGGGTGGAGTGTTCCGGTTCGGTGGAGGTGAGGGCGTCGCTTTTGATGTAGCTGATTGTTCCAGCCTCTTTCTTGCAGAGACAATTGGGGATGTTCCAAATGCCCATGTCGCTAATGACTGCGATGTAGGCCGCGTCGGTTCCCAGCTTGAAGGTGCAAGCGTAGGCGTCGCTGGAAGAATGGACGGAGTAGATTTCGTAGGTCCCGTGACTATCCTGGATGGTTATGTCGAACCGGTTTTTCTGTTCGTTGTATTTGACCTTTGTACAGGTGGCGCCGTAGTAATCCAGGAAATAGCTTGTGCGATCGCATACAAAAGTCTTTAGATAGGTGTTATCCGATAGACCCTCTTCCCAGTAGGCACTTTCGTCAACGTTGTATTCTTCGTTGCAAGTTTCAATGGGCGATTTGGATGGAGCCTCGATTGCGAAGTCTGCGTTGCTCTCTGAATCGCTGCAACTAGCCAGGTTCAACATGAAAAATGCGGCTGTTGTTGCCAAAGCGTGGTGCTTAAGCTGCATGAATCCTCCTAATTTAGGTGCCAAATTTAGAATTTTCGAGTTTTTTAGAAGATGGGGTGGAATGATGAAATGAAAAAATGGGGATAGTCGGGCATTCAAGCGCTAACCTGGAGAAAATAAATGTGGATAGAATGTTAATAAACTGTAGTTTTTGTGGATTAAAAACAGTTATCTTTGAAAAATCGCAAAAAAAGTGAATTTTTTTGCAGAAACGCCCTTGACATTCATCCAGAAAATTCTATAATTGGCCTCACCTCCGAACGAGACAGCCGAAACGCTGAAAAGGACGGAAGCGAGAACCCGAGAGGCTCTCGAGAAGATTGAAGGAATCGGAGATGTGCTTAGTGACGGCCCAAGAAATTTCTTGGAATTAGTCGAATACGAACGTGA
>NZ_JALCZV010000029.1:0-34582 GCF_023373925.1 Fibrobacter sp. HC4
CCATTTTTTTTGTTTGATTTAGGCGAAAGTCAACAAAAAAAGGTGGCGAAGCCACCCACACATGTTGATGAAGAGCCAAAAAATTATTTTTTATACACTCTAATGTAGTCCACCAGCATTTCGTTGGGGAATTGAGAGTCGTCGATTTCGAAGCCCGGCCAGGTACCGCCAACAGCCACGTTTAGGATGAAGAAAAAGTCCTTGTGGAAGGTTCCCATTTCGCCGGCGGCGTCCTCAATCCCGATTTCCTGGTACTTGAAATCGTCCACGTACATGGTGATGGCGCTCTTGTCCCAGGTCATTTTGTAGTTGTGGAACTGGGTGATGTCCATGGGGTAGGAGGTACCGTAGTATTCCTTGGTGTTGTTGCCGTATTCGGCGTGTTGACCTTCGTGGGCCCAGTGGTGGGTGCCATAGACTACGCTTTCGTCGTTGACGGCTTCAATAATGTCGATTTCGCCGCAGGTGGGCCAGCTGACCTGATCAATGTTCTTGCCTAGCATCCAGAAGGCGGGCCAGATTCCCTTGCCGGAGGGCAGGGCGATGCGGGCCTCGATGGTGCCGTAGGTAAATTCGAACTTGCCCTTGGTAATGATTCGGGCGGAGGTGTACTTGGCGGTTCCGAAGTCTTCCTTCTTGGCGGCAATGTGGAGGATGCCGTCCATCACGTAGGTGTTTTCGGTACGGTCGGTGTAGTATTGGAGTTCGTTATTGCCCCAGCCGGAATTTCCTGTTTCGTAGGTCCATTTGGTAAGGTCCAGGGCGGTGCCGTTAAATTCGTCGGACCAGAAGGCTGTGGGGTCGGCGGGGGTGTCCGTGGGGAGTCCTGCGGATTCGCTGCTGGCAGGGTCGTCTGCGGAACTTGACTGCGCAACGTCTGCAACAGAGCTACTAGAAATAGACTCGTTGCTGCTACTAGATTCCTCGACTACGCTCGGAATGACATTCTGGGAACTGCTAGAAGGTTCCGCGGCGGAACTTAACGGATTCTCCACGGCAGAACTTGCCGGCGTTGCGTCATCGGAGCTTACCTGCGCTACATCTGCGGAACTTTCCAGAACGTCACTCACGGAACTTGATTCGGGAGCATTGTTGTCAGTACCTGCTGGACTGTCTGATGAACACGCGAAAAAGTTAGCGCTTGCCAACAGGAGTGCAAAAAAGTAGCGTTGAACGTTTGCCAGTTGCATAATTCAAAATTTAATCTCTTTTGTGTCGAGTTCTCATTGAACTTTTGTATATTCTCGCTTGCATTAGCGAATGCAACATAGTTTATTAGATCACTTTCCTGCCTTGTGGCGGAGGTGGTCTTTTTTTATGCTGACAAAAAATGACCTGTGAAAATGAGTGTATTTACAAAGTGTAATACGTTTTGTATATTAAATTCTGATCGGGGGCGTGTGTGAATATTACGGACCATGCGGCCGATCAGATGAAAAGGCGTGGCTTTACCACAGAAATGCTGGGGCAGCTTTTGAAAGGACGATACTGGTTGAAACCATCGCCTCAACGACAGAATCGTTATTTGGTGACGGGCTTTGTTGATGGAAAATGGTGGACTGTGGTTACCGAAAGTGATTTGTATACTATGGTAACAGTAAGGAGAGCTCATGCGTCGGAAATTGAAAGTGATTAGAAGGATAAATGACGATTTTACCTTGGTAGAGGATTGGCATACTAAGGAAGAATTGGAAGAGATAGAAAATGAAGTGGGGGTGGGCGAAGGTATTGTAATCCCTGCTGGCGAACCTGGCGAGTCCGTTGACCAAGCTTTGGAACGTGCACGCAAGGCCATAAGAGAATATGAAAAACAGCAAAAGAAAGTTTATTCCTTCCGTTTGAAAATCAAGACCGTAGAAGGTTTGAAGAAAAAGGCCGCCGCCCTTGGCATTCCTTACCAGACCTATGTGGGAACTATTCTTGATCAGTTTGCTGTTTAATAGGTAGTCATGCCCATCCAACTTTCTGACCATTTCAATTATTCTAGGCTTCTGCGGTTTACCCTGCCCTCTATCGCAGCCATGGTGTTCACGTCCATCTATAGCGTTGTGGACGGCTACTTCGTTTCCAACTATGCGGGGGCACAGTCCCTGGCGGCGGTGAACATGGCCTGGCCCGTGATTATGATCCTAGGAACCCTGGGCCTGATGTTCGGTATTGGCGGTAGTGCCTTGATTGCGGCTGCCCAAGGTCGCGGTCGCTTGAAACGTGCCAATGAATATTTCTCACTGATTGTGTATGCGGCCATGGGGCTGGGCGTACTTCTGACGGTTATCACTTGGTTCTTGATGGAACCTTTGATGAAGATGTTGGGAGCCGAAGGCGGCCTGTTGTCAGACTGTATTTTGTACGGTCACATTGTTCTACTGGGACTTGTGCCTTTCATTATGCAGATGATGTTCCAGACCTTGTTCATTACGGCGGAAAAACCGCAGTTGTGTTTTTATGTGACTCTTGGTGCCGGCGTTGCCAACATGTTCCTGGACTGGCTTTTGGTGGGCATCCTGGGCTGGGGCTTGTTTGGCGCTTCTGTGGCTACGGATGTGGGTTTCCTCATAGGTGGCATTATTCCTCTGGTCTATTTCGCCCGCAAGAATTCCAGCACTTTGCGCCTGGGTAAAACTCGTTGGATGCCTCACGCTTTGATCAAGGCGGCTTTCAATGGAAGTTCCGAATTGCTGTCCGGGATTTCCTCTTCCATCGTGACTTTGCTTTATGATTATCAGCTGTTGCGTTTCGCAGGCGAAAACGGTGTGGCTGCTTTTAGTGTCATCATGTACATCACCTTCGTATTCTTTGCGCTGTTCATCGGCTTCAGTAATGGAATCGCTCCCGTCATTTCGTACCATTTCGGTGCCCGCAACAAGGACGAATTGAAAAACCTGTTCAAACGCTGCTTTGTGATTATTGGTGTCTCTGGTCTTGCCATGTTTGGCTTGGCGGAGACTTCCGCGTCCCTGCTTTCGAAAGTTTTTGTAGGCTACGACGTAGATCTCTATAATATGACGGTCTATGCCTTCCGCATTATCAGTTTCTGTTTCCTTCTTTCTGGCTTCAACATCTTTGCGTCATCTTTATTTACCGCTCTGAACAATGGCCTAATTTCTGCCACCATTTCCACTAGCCGTTCCATTGTTTTTGAATTGGTGTCGGTGCTGTTGCTGCCGCTCCTTTTCGGAATTGACGGTATTTGGTTTGCTATTTGGGGTGCAGAAATAGCCACCATTATTATGGCGGCTATCTTCATTATTCGTAAGCGAAAAACTTACGGCTATTTGTAATGTACGGCGTTAAACCTTTTTTAGATGTCAAAGTCGCTGCAAGAGTAAGAAGTTATTGAATCCAGCGACTCTGCTCTGAATCCGGAATCCAGCGCTTCCGATATCGAATCTATTCATCAGGTTCGCCTGATGGCTGCCGGTCTCAAGGCTGCACTCAAGGCTCGTTTCCATGCAGGCGTCTACCTGGTAAAGCAGGGCGCTGTGGTCAAGAGTGTTACGGTTAAGTAATCCGAAACGTCTAACGGAAAAGAATTAAGCCACTCCTTCGGGAGTGGCTTTTTCGCTGTATAAAACGTTTTGTTTTGGGGGCCTCGGAAAGGGCTGTCTAACTAGTCCTGGGGGGCTTCGGGCGGAACGCGGGCGATGCTGCCCACGGTGGCGCGGCAGGCCTTGATCAGGTCGGCGGGGACGATCTTCAGCTGCAGTCCACGTTCACCGGCGCTCACGTAAATGTAGGGGAAGTTGTTGCAGGTCTCGTGCATAAAAATAGGGAAGTTCTTCTTCAGGCCAAGGGGGCTGCAACCGCCACGGATATAGCCTGTCAGCGGAGTCAAATCTTTCAGGGGAACGGTTTCGATTTTCTTGTTGCCGCTAACCTTGGCGGCACCCTTCAGGTCAACTTCGAGATTGCCCGGCACCACACACATGAGGTAACCGATCTTGTCGCCATGAACAAGGATGGTCTTGAAAACCTGGTTGATGTCTTCGCCCAGGGTGTCGGCTACATGCTGTGCGCCCAGGTCATTTTCGTCCACCACATAGGGAATCAGTTCGTAGGAAATTTTCTGCTTGTCCAGGATGCGTGCGACATTTGTCTTCTTGATTTCTGCGGCCATTTGAAACTCTCTTGATTTTTCCCAAATATAAAAACTGCGGAGATTCCCTGCAATAAGGCTAGCGTATGGATTCCTTGAGGGCGGCCAATGCCTTTGCCAACTGCGGGTCCATGGAGTCGGGAGAATTTTCCTGGCGGAGTTGTCTTGCCTTTTCCAGGGCGGCAGACGTGGGGTTGTTCATGATGGCTCGGGCGACTTTTGTGGCCTTTGGTACAAGAGGCTGCTTTAGAGGTTCCAATAGCGGTTCTAGACCGTTGACCTTGATTTCGTACAGCAGTCCCAGTAATTCTCCCAGGTGACCGTTTGGGAAACCTTTGGAATGGTACCACACTACATAGGGTTCGGGTAAGTCGATAAGCCTTACGCCTTGATAGCGGCCAAACGGCATGGTGGTGTTGGCAAGTTCTAGGAGTACTTCGGGATTCACGCCGAAAAAATACTATAAGATGACTTAATTGAAAGTCGCCAAAACGACAAAGTTGTTAAATATGGTTTGATTATGAATGAGCGCACCGCCATATTGATTGGTTGCGGCACGATGGGCAAGCGTCATCGTTCCCGCTTCGAAGAAAACGGAGTCCGTTTTACGGAAACTCTGGATATGGATGCTGCTGAAATCTTGAAGCAGGAAAAGTGGACCCGCCCGGATTTTGCGGTGGTGGCGTCCCCTGCGTCGACCCATTACGAATATGCCAAGTTCTTTCTGGAACGTCGGATCCCCGTGCTGGTAGAAAAACCGTTGGCTGTTTCTGCTGACCAGGCCCGAGAACTCGTGAAGTTGGCCCAGGAGAACGAGACTCTTCTTTTTGTGGCCCAGTCCGAGTGCTATAACCCTATTTTCCTGAACTTCCGTAAGCACCTGCTGGTGGACCTGAAAAAGGCCGCTTCTGGACCTGCTCCTCTGAAGGTCAAGCTGGAATTCCGTCGCGAACATGGTTACAGCCCCCGGTGTCGTGATGTGGATGTGGCGTTGGACCTGCTGGTTCATGACGTCAGCCTGTTCCTGAATCTGTTTGACGCTAGAGACGTGGTGATGGTCGATGACGGCCGTGGATGCGCCTGTGGTGACCGCATCCGTATGAGCCTCAAGGTGGTGTCTGGTGAGTTTGCCGGCGTCGAGGCGGAGTTTATGGCCGACCGCGATAGTGAACATGATGCCCGGACCATTTCTGCTGAATTTGGTCGTAATGGAGACGATCCCGGTTTTGACTATTCTGTGAGCCTTGTTCATTATACGTCTTCTGGAGATGTGGCCCACATTCCCGATTCGCTGGATAACGAACATCGGTTCTTTTTGAAATTGTTGGCGGGGGCTTGCGGTGAGTGGGGAAATCGCGCCTTGTTGAATGCCGCCAATGCCGTAATTCTTGCCGCTGGAGAGGCTTCGGCGATTAAGGGATGAATTATTGGCGTCTTAGATGAATTTCGTCTAACTATAAAAAAGGCCCCGCCTTGGCAGGGTTTAAAAGTTTGCATTCCCTATCGGACGTCCACCATTAAATGGCTTGCATCTTGGTAGTGCTCTTGTGGTTGTACATCATGTGGCTGGCGTCCTTGATCAGATATTCCAGGTCGTCGCCCTTGCCCTGGGAGTAGCCCACCGCTGCAGAAATCTTGATTGAAGAACCGCTGTTCAGCTGATCCACCTTGACGTTCCACTTTAGAAGGGCCCTGTTGATGTCGCCCTTGGTGGAATTTTCAATAATAAGGATAAAGCGGTCGCCGCCGTAACGGAATAGGCGCTGTGTGGGAGTCTGCAGAATCTTGATGGAATCAGCGGTCATGGCTACCAGCGTGTCGCCAACGCTTTGTCCGTGGAGATCGTTGATCCGCTTGAGATCGTTGATGTCCCAGACGATTACGGAAATGCTCTTGAGGGTGGGGTAGAATTCCTTGGTGAGGCGGTCGAAGCAGATTCGGTTGAAGACGCCTGTCATGAAGTCGATGTCGGTTTTCTGGCCTAAGGCCATTTCGCGCTGGGTGCGGGATTCAATCTGCTTGGAGATGTGGAACAGGACCGGCAGGAACGAAATCAATATGAACCACTGGGGCACGATGAAGAATACGAACAGGGCGAGGTTGATGGGCATGCCCGGATCATTGGGTCCGAAGGTTCCCGCTACAATCTGCTGAATATAATATTCGGTGGTGTTGGCGGTGAACAGCAGCATGTTGCCGTTGCACAGGCCGAAATAGTAGCCGCCATATACGTTGACAATGTGGCCGATTAAAGTCAGGATGTAGGCGAACCGGATCACCTTCTTGCTGCGGTACTGCACCGATAGGAGAATCGGGAATATGGTAATCAGCAACGCGTGGTAAGTCAGCATGACAGCGATGAACTGGAAACTGACCGTGGCAAAGAATAGGGCTACGTACTTGGTGCGGCTATCGCCCAAGCCGAGAACGCGGGCCACGCTAAATGTGATGGCATTGATAAGGATGCTTCCGAAGAAGCCGATATTCATAATGGACTGCTCCACGATGAATATGCTCAGGAGATTTAGAACCCAGACCACGCCGAACAGCGCAGCCGTAAAACCAATGGCCTTCAACGTAAAGGCATTGGCGGTGAGCTCAAACTCCTTAAGGTATTCCTTAGTCATATTTTGAAAATAACAAAACTTTTATTGATGTGAATAGAATCACAGCGAAAAATGTAAAAAATGTTAAACCGTTTTGAAATTATGTAATAAGAATAACGTTTTTGGACTATTCCAGTGTGATATATGTCAAAATGACGATGAGGCAATATGTCCGAAAAGTCCGCGGAGCAAATACGAAAAAAGCCCGCGGCAAAACCGCGGACTTTTTAGCAGTGAGTTTCGAGTGATGGGTAATGAGTTAAAGTTAGGTGCCTTCGGCACGATTATTAAATCTCAAAACTCGAACCTCAAGCCTGTTACAGCTTGATGCTGCAAGCCTTGGCGTTCCAGATTTCCTTAGCGTACTGGTCGATGGTACGGTCAGAGCTGAACTTGCCCATGCGAGCCACGTTCAGGATAGCCATTTCTGCCCAGTGCTTCTTGTCCTGGTAAGCTTCTGCGACCTTCTTCTGCATGTCGACGTAGCTACGGAAGTCTGCGCAGAGCATGTACGGGTCGTGGGTCAGGAGCTTGTCTGCAATGTGCTTGAACAGGTCCGGACGATCCGGGCTGAAGAAGCCAGAGCCGATCAGGTCGATCACGCGACGGAGATCGTCGTCGGATTCGTAGAAGTCGCGAGGACGGTAGCCCTTAGCGAGAAGGTCGGTCACTTCTTCAACGGTGAGACCGAAGATGAAGATGTTTTCGTCGCCGACTTCTTCCTTCATTTCGACGTTAGCGCCATCGAGAGTACCGATGGTGAGAGCGCCGTTGAGGGCGAACTTCATGTTACCGGTACCAGAAGCTTCGGTACCTGCAGTGGAGATCTGTTCGGACAGGTCTGCTGCCGGGATGATCTTTTCTGCGAAGGAAACGCGGTAGTTTTCCAGGAAGACCATCTTCAGCTTGCCCTTACATGCCGGATCAGCATCGATGATTGCTGCGACAGCGTTTGCAAGACGGATGATCTGCTTAGCCATCCAGTAACCCGGAGCGGACTTACCACCGATCATGATGGTACGCGGCATGATTTCCTTGCCGTCCTTGATCTGGATGTACAGGTGGATAGCGTGGAGGATGTTCAACAGCTGGCGCTTGTATTCGTGAATACGCTTGACCTGGACGTCGAAGAACATGTTGGTATCCAGTTCGACACCCTGTGCTTCCTTCAGGTACTTGGCCAGGCGTTCCTTGTTCTGCTTCTTCACGTCCATGAAGGCCTTCTGGAACTTGGCGTCCTTGGCCAGCTTTTCCAGCTTGCGCAGATCGTCCAGGTCCTTAACCCAGGAGTCACCGATCTTGGAGGTGATGAGGTCAGACATAGCCGGGTTAGCCTTGCGGACCCAGCGGCGAGGAGTAACGCCGTTAGTCTTGTTGTTGAACTTTTCAGGCCACAGTTCGTAGAAGTCCTTGAACAGGGTGGTCTTGAGAAGGTCGGAGTGCAGAGCGGCCACACCGTTCACAGCGTAGGAACCTACGATGGAGAGGTATGCCATGCGGATCATCTTGCAGCCACCTTCTTCGATGAGGCTCATGCGGCCGAGACGTGCGTTGTCGCCGGGCCACTTGAGGGAAACCATGCGCAGGAAGCGGGCGTTGATTTCGAAGATGATCTGGAGATGACGGGGGAGCAGCTTTTCGAAGAGGCTGACGGGCCACTTTTCCAGAGCTTCCGGCATCAAGGTGTGGTTGGTGTATGCGAAAGTCTTGGTGACGATTTCCCATGCTTCATCCCATTCCAGGTTTTCTTCGTCCAGGAGGATGCGCATCATTTCGGCGATGGAGATTGCCGGATGGGTGTCGTTCAGCTGGATAGCCACCTTTTCGGGGAACATCTTCCAGTCGTTGTTGTGGAGCTTCTTGAAGCGCTTGATGATGTCCTGCAGAGAAGCGGAGCAGAGGAAGTACTGCTGCTTGAGGCGCAGTTCCTTACCGTTCATGGAGGAGTCATTCGGGTAGAGAACCTTGGAAATGGTTTCGGAAAGTTCCATGTCCTGCACAGCGGCGATGTAGTCACCGTTGTTGAAGTAGGAGAGGCCGAAGTCGTCGGTGGACTTGGCGCTCCAGAGGCGCAGGTTGTTCACGGTGTTGTTCTTGTAACCCGGAATCGGAGTATCGTAGGGGAGGGCCAGGACGTAGTCCTTGGTTTCCCAACGGTTGCGGAGCTTGCCCTTTTCGTCCATCCAGCTAACGACGTAGCCGTAGAAAGGAACCTTGATTGCGTTAGCCGGGCGAGCGATTTCCCACGGGTTGGGGAGACGCAGCCAGTTATCCGGCTGTTCTTCCTGTTCGCCGTTCACGATCTTCTGGCTGAACATGCCGTATTCATAACGGATGCCCATACCGGTGGCGGGGAGTTCGAGAGTTGCCATGGAATCCAGGAAGCAAGCGGCGAGACGGCCGAGACCGCCGTTACCGAGACCTGCGTCCACTTCCTGTTCGCGGAGGTCTTCCAGGCTCATGCCCAGTTCATCGAGAGCTTCGGTCACAGCACCTTCGACGTCCAGGTTCAGAACGGAGTTGCCGAGGGTACGGCCGATCAAAAATTCCAGAGACAGATAGTAGACGCGCTTCACGTCCTTTTCGTAGTAGGTTTCCTGGGTCTTGATCCAGCGGTCTACCAGACGGTCACGGACGGCGTATGCCACTGCCAGGAACTTTTCGTGGTCGGTAACAGTAACGCTGTTACGGGCCAAGGTGTGATGAATGTGGTCGGTAAAGGCCTTACGGAAGGATTCCGCATCGGTGCCGAGCACGGGGGCTTCTACTTTCTTAGTTGCTTTTGCCATAAGACATCCCTATGGGTTTGTGGTTAAAATTTTCTTACATGAAGTTTAGAAAAAAATGGGGATTATATAAAGGCATAGGGGATTATAAAAGGTTTTTTTGTTGGATAAATCACAACTAGCTTTTTTATTTTATAGCCATGAAAGTTGCAGTTCTTGGATCTACAGGCCTTATTGGTAAAAATGTGGTCGAACTTCTGTCCCGCCTAGACCAGGTTGTACGGGTTTATTGCCCTGTACGTACGATACCTGGAACAGATGGCGCGCCTGACCTTACGTCCATGGGTATTTTACAGGGTGCGTCAAAATTGGATTTTGAGGTGGTGGACTTCGGGAAACTTGCCGCAGACGGTGAAGGAAATAAGAAATTACTCGCCGGATTTTTAGGCTGTGAAGCCGTAATCTGCTGTCTGGGGACGACCATCAAACAGGCGGGATCCAAGGCGGAACAGGAACGTATCGATACCCGTTTGCCCTTGACCTGTGCGGCCATCGCCAAAAGGGCGGGGGTCAAGAACTTCCTTTGCGTTAGTGCCATGGGGGCAGATTCCCATTCCCCCTTCTTCTATAATCGACTGAAGGGTATGCTGGAAGACGGTCTGACCATGATGAACTTCGAAACACTGACCCTGGTCCGTCCGTCCTTGCTGTTGGGTAAACACAAGGACCGTCGAATCGGTGAAGAACTGATGCAGAAACTCTTTGGCAAGAATCCTATGCTGGTGCCCAGCTTCTTTAGACCGGTACACGCCGAGACGGTGGCGGCTCACCTTGTGACTTCGCTGCTGAAACCGCCCAAGGACCACGTCTGCGTTTCTGACAACGTAAAAGGCAAGCGTATCATCTATAATAGAACGCTTGCCAAGACGAAAGTGGATCAGTTGTTTTAAAATTCTTTTAGCTGCAGGATGCGTTGCCGTAGGAGGCTTGGCATTTCTCCTTGGCGTTGTCCCAGGCTTCCTTCAGACGTTCTTTCTCTTCCTTAGAACAGTGGGTGCAAGAAGTGTAGGCTTTACGGGCTGCATCCAATGCTTGTTTGTCGGATGATTGATTGCCTGTATTGGTATTAGTGTTTGTATTTGTGTTGTTGTCGGTTTTGCCGTCTGCACCGTCATCTGTCTTATCGGTGAAGTTGTTATCATCGCTACCGCTAGCAGAAATTTGCGTGGCGTTCGCGCAGTCTCCGATTAGAGTGTTGCCGATTTGCCAGTTAGAGGTAAATGCAAGACAGGGCTCATAGCTGAGATTGTAGTTGAAACTGACAGAATTTTGGCTGGAAGGGGTCATCTCGATAGACCACCAGCTTCGCATACCGCATTCGTTAAGCGCAACCAGGTTGGTGGCTCCCCATCCGATAAGACTTGCGCTCAGTCCTTCCCGAGAAATCTTTTCATCGGTAATGGCTCCCTGGCTGTAGCAGAAATTTTCTGTGGAACCGTTCCCGGGGGCGATGTAGCCGATAGTTTTCCAGTTGCCTAGGGCTGAGTTTTCTGCCAGGTAGATGTCCTGGAGCTTGACGTAACCAGAGGCGGCTACGGGAACTTCACTTGCCTTGGCCTTGGCTATGGAGTTGAACAGTTTGGGGGTACCTACGGCTGCAAGAACGCCGAGGATTACGATTACCACCATAACTTCAATAAGAGTGAAACCTTTTTTCATAAAAATCCTTCTTAGTATAATAGATATAACTTAATCCATCAAAAAAAAGGTTCCCGCTATTGCGGAAACCTTAGTCTTTTTGACAATATTCAGGGGTTTAGGCCTTGAATTTGGTAAACTTGTAGAGATATTTGGCTGTCTGGATGGGAGTTTTCAGGAAGGCGGACTTCTTGTAGCCGCTCAAGGCGAAGCCCTGCAGCACCTTGTAGAGCCCAACCTGGTCTTCGCGGTTCAGTTCCAGCAGGAATCTGCGGAACTTGTATTCGAAGTCGTGCATCTTGCCAAAGTAGTCGTAGCAGCGCTTTTCGTAAGTCTTCAGGAACTGCTTGGAAAGATTGTCTTCCTTGAATGCTTCAACCACGGTCTGGGCGCAGAATCGGCCCGCGCGCATTGCTGCCGCAATGCCGCCGCCCGTAAGCGGATTGGTATGATGGGCGGCGTCGCCCACCAGGGCGAAGCGGTCCAGGGTATAGTCCTTCAAGACGCTGGAAACGGGAATCACGCCGCCGACCACATGGTCAATTTCTGCGCCGGGGAACAGCTTGTGCAGCCATTCCAGGGTTACGTCGTAAATGGTTTCGTTCTTGTGGGGAATCAGGAAGCCTGCGCCAAACTTGGTCATGTTGGACTTCTGCTTGGGGAAACTCCAGATGTAACCGTCATTGATAAAATCATGGCCCTGCCAGAAGGTCAGGTAGTCGGGGCGGGTCAGCATACCCTTCACATGGAAGTCGATACCGTTGCAAGTCATGCCCGGCTTCTGGATGCAGTCCAGTCCGACCATGCGGCCGATACGGCTTTCGACACCGTCGGCGGCGATGACCATCTTGGCCAAAATTTCCTGAGTGGATTCGGCGGTGACAGATCCGTCGCCGTTGCCCTTGCCCAACACGACACGGACCCTGCGGTAGCCGTCATTGCCTGCGGATTCAACGTCGCTTACAAATTCAGCGCGGGCGCAGGTAACAACTTCGGCACCGTCGTCGGCTGCAAGTTTGGCCAGCCACGGGTCAAACTTTTCGCGGTTCAGCATGATGCCAGTAGCCGGCTTGGGCACTTCGATGTTCACGCCGTTGGGGCCGTAGATATAAAGACCGTTGATAATGGTTTCGATGCAGTCTTCGTCGATGGGGCCGTAAGTCTGCAGGTCCTTCATGCTGGTGCTGGCTTCACCGCAGCGTACAGGGTAGCCGATGCGTTCACGCTTTTCAAGGAGCAAGGTCTTGAGGCCTGCCTTGGCTACATTGCGGGCGGCTACAGAACCACCGGGGCCTGCGCCAATCACCACTACGTCATACTTGTTATCAAGCATCGTCCACCTCCATGATCTTGAGGGCTCCTACGGGGCAGGTGTTGGTGCAAAGTCCGCAGCGGACGCACTTTTCGTAATCGATCTGCAAATCCAGACCGTACATGTCTAGGGCCATCTTGGAGCATACGCCGACGCAGCCGGCGCACTTCAAGCACTTGGTCTTGTCGTGGACGAGTTTCTTCATAAGGTTTAATATAAAAACTTTAAAGCCGATTTTGTGGGCGAAGTATTTTTGGCGGTGGCTATCAAATAAAAAGATCGCTTGCCACCGCCTTTTTTGCAAAGCATTTCTTTCAATGCCGTCCCCGAAACCTACTTTTGCAGTTCCTGGAAGGCGATGAGCCAGGCTTTGAGACGGTTCCAATTGTTGTCGCGTTCTTGTTTGATGCCTTCATCTATCTTGAACACGACAAAGTCTCTCAATTTTGCATCTCCAATGACGATTGGGGAACTATTGATCCACGATCCAAAATGGTCGTTGACTTTTAGATCTGTGTCACGGATTATTTTGCCGTCAACAGCGATGGTCAAGTGTACTCCCACAAAAGCGATGGAGTAGATGTGCTCGCCTCCGTCTAGGATTGCTGCCTTTCCGTAAATTGTCGTGTCCGTAACGGAGCCGTCAAGGCCGCTATAGATTCGTGAGCAGATGCTCTTGGGGTCTGTTTCGCATTGCCCGATTTCATAGCCGATAGTCAACTTTTTTTCGTCACTGATACTATCAAGAACGCTGATGAACGCAGATTCGTAATTTTCGTTGCTTCCGTCAACCTTTATCTTGAAGCTATATCCGATATTCTTGCGCTCATAGTGGCCTTTGTCAATGACGGTGTCCTGTGCAGAACTTTGGGCGACAAATATATTGGAGGAAATCCCTAAATCGGATGCATCAACAATATTGTAGGTCGCTGTATCTTGTGCATTTAAGTTGATTTCTGCCCAATAGCGGTTTTCTCTCCCGTTGCTTTCGATGAACGTTGATTTTGAAATACTGTTCCCGTTGACCAAAATGGGGACGCTTATATCCTTGTCGAAGGAATATTGCACCAGAACTTTATCTAGAGTCTTGTTGCTGAAGGAATCAAGCAATGCCAGTGCGGTTTCAGGAATAACGAATGACAAGGAATTTGAGGACTCCTTGGTGATGACAGGAGTGCTCAAGGACTTGCAAATGGCGTTGGTGTATTCCGATGATGTTCCTGCCGCATTCGTGACGTATGTGCAGAGGTTCTGGTAAATGCCTTCGGGGATGTTTTCCATGAGGAAACTTCCCGCAGTCAACTCATCTTCGGTAAGAACATGGCAAGCATTGGAAAAGTCCAGACAGACTTTATCGCTTGCCGAGAAATCGTTCTTGTTGAATTGAATTTCCAGGTTTGTAGTCTTGCGGATTTCTTGCGGTTTGATTTCTAGGTATTTGCCATCGTCGTCAGAAATTCGCTCAGCATTCTTCAGGTCCAGCTTGCTGTAGCTTGCGAGGGAATCGTTTTCTGATCCGATCATGAGGGCGTAGCGAATATAAACGACGGCCTGGCCCTTTTCGTTCCTCTCAAAACTTTCGTCGATGGGATCAATGTTAAGGTAGGTCGCTTTGTAAACGACATCGTCAAAAACGAAATTTCCGTTATTGTCTGTAGAAGTTTCTCTTACGGATGTTTCGTGGCTTAGGCCATTTCCGACATCATAGTCTCCTTCAATTCTCTTTAAGAGGACGCGGGTGTTTTTCAGCGGATTGCCGTCAGTGTCTACAGCAGAGCCCTTTACCCTTGCCTGGGCGTAATCTCGGTTGAAGGAAATGCATGCAAGCTCTGTTCCGTACTCGGCATCTTGCAATGAGGCGTTTTTCCTTAAGGAGTTTGGAATGCTGGTGCTGCAACCATCTACGTTTACAATCTTGTCGCCGTTTTCGTCAATGGTTGCCGTCTGTCCGGATTCAGTCTCGGTCAAAACGCCTGCGGTGGTGCTGCTTTCGGAACAGCCCATGACACTTGCTGAGCACAATGCAGCGATGCTCATGCTTGCAACGAAACCACGAATCTTTCGTAATTCGTAATTCATAATTCGTAATTTCATTACTTGCCCTCCGGATCCAGGTTAGAAAACAGGTGTAAGTTCAGTTGATAGACGCTGTCGGCCTTGGCCTTGTCTTCGCCGATGATGCGTCGTGCCTTGGCCTTGAATTCCTGCACGGCGGCTTCCAGGTCCTTGTAGGCTTCGCTTGAAATGCTGAAGGTCATGGTACTCATGACGGTTGGAACTTTTGGTGGAGTAATCAACGCCTGCTTTGAAAGCTCAAAGCACTGTAGCTGGTATTGCTTGATCAGTTCCGCGTTGTTGTAAGGTCCGCTGGAAATGGACTCCCGGGTGGGTTTCCAGAAACCTTCCTCGTTCTTGCGGGCGAGACCCAGACGCTGCAAAAGTTCCAGGCTGTCGCTCAACTTGCCCAGGGGAACCTTTGGGAAAATTCGTTTCTGCACCGGGGCCATATCGTCGCCCACATCCATGGCGTCCAGAATGGCGAACAGGGCGCTATGATACCAGTGGTTGTAATATTCGTAGGCGTCTGTGTTGATGATGTGCTGCGGATTGGGGTGTTGACGCAACAGTTCTTCCATGGCGGCCTTGCGGATGGTGTCGTTCTTGGCCTGATCCACCTGGACCATGGTCTCGAAGTATCTTGCTTCTTTCTTTTCGAGGCCCAGGACTTCGATGAACTTGGTCACCATGCGGGGACTAACTTTCTTGCCTCTGAGAACATCGGCGAAGTAGCTGCGGCTCTTTTCCATGCCCAGCAGGTTGCAAATTTCGGTGCGGGTAAAACCGGGCTCCTGCTGTGCGCGGGCGGCCTGGTATTCTTCTAGATACTTGCGAAAGTGCGTAAACTGATAGATGTCAACAAATTTTTCCACAACTATAATATAGCATAAAATATTTAAAACATGAGAAAGTTTTTGAGAACATGTGCCGAGGCGCACAAATAAAAAAGCCCCCGATAATCGGGGGCCCTTATAAAAGTTAGACGGATTTGTCTTCGTTAACCCTTATTAGTACATCTTTTCGCCGGTAAGGCGCTTCTCGAAGTCGTCACGGCTCAGAGGCTTGTCGAAGAGGAATCCCTGTACGTGGCGGCAGTTCACGTCGTGGAGGAACTTGGCCTGTTCTTCGTTTTCCACGCCTTCGGCAATGACTTCCTTGTCCATTTCCTTGGCCATGTTGACCACGTTCTTCAGCACGATTTCGTCCTGGGAACCGGCCTTTCCGATGTTGTCCAATAGGGATTTGTCCAGCTTGACCACGTTGAAGTCGAAGTTCTTGATGACATTCAGGGTGGAATATCCGGTGCCGAAATCGTCGATGGAAACGGAAATTCCGTGGCTGCGCATGGCGCCAATGAACTTCTGCATGGCTACGAAATCATCATAGTCAGACACTTCGGTCAGTTCCACTTCCAAGTACTTGCTTTCGACTTCGTACTTGTTCATGATGGCGAAGAAATCTTCCGAGAAATTGGGGTTCTTCAGGTGCAACTTGGAGAAGTTCACTGAAGTACGGACCGGTTCGATGCCGGAGTTTACCCACTTACGGATGTCGCTGCAGACGCATTCAAATACGTAGAAATCCAGCTGACAGACGGTTCCTTCACGTTCCAGGATGGGCAGGAAATCTGCAGGGGGGACTACAGTCCTGTGGCGGAGCCAGCGGACCAGCGCTTCGGAACCGCACAACTGCTTGGTAATCAGGTCGACCTTGGGCTGATAATAGACCATGAATTCCTTGCTCTTGAGGGCGTTCTGGAATTCGCTGGAAATTTCTCTCTGGTGCAGGGCGTCGACCAGCATTTCGTTGTTGAAACGGATAATGTCGGTGGTCTTGACGTTCTTGGCGGTATTCAGGGCGATGGAACTGCAGTTCATCAGTTCGGAAACGGTGTCCTGTTCGCGAACCACGTAGACGCCCATACGGGCAGAAATCTTGAAATTGAGGGGCTTGGGACCCTGGCTCAGGGTGACATCCAGGCAAGAGAATTTCTTGATAATCTCTTCGGTATGTTCGTTTCGGACCAGGAAGAAGAAATTGTCGCCACCGAGACGGGATATGATTTCATCGGGGCCGAGAACTGCCTTGGCGGCGTTCACGTAGGCCTTCATGGCGATATCGCCGACCTGGGGACTCATAGACTTGTTAATGTACTTAAAATTCTTCAGGTTGGTGAAGATGCCCGTGTGTCCGACGAAATTCTTCTGGCTGATCAGTCTGCCCACGAAATTCATGAGGCCGGGCTGGTTGTCGGCACCGGTCATGTAGTCGATTGTCCTGGCGCGTTCTGCCATGCCCATGAGGCGGGCGCGTCCGCCCAAGATGAAACAGTCGTAGCAGATGAGCTGCAAAGCATCCCTTTCCTGATCTGTAAAGTCATGTCCGTCAACGGGATGGGCGTTAAAAGTAAAAGTGCCGCTTTCGGCTGTAGACATCACTTCGGCGATGTCTGAGCAGGTCGGGAGGGTGGGGAGCTTTTCCTTGTCATGGTAAATGAGCATTTTACCGTCGACGCCGGACTGGGCGAAGGTGGAAACCGGGGCTATAAGGCCACACTCCATGAAACCGACGTTCAGAACCCTTGCGATGGGCTCGATCATGCGGGATATCTGCGATAAAAGGACCTCAGGGGCAGTAATGGGGCTGAGAAGACCTTCCCTAAACCTCTTGTATTCGTCGCTGCAAAGCCTAAAGTCCATAATTTTCCTCAAAAAGAGCTAATCGGTTGTATGTCTTAAAGACAAAACCGAGCCAAATTTAAAAATCCGCGGTGCTTAGTGCAAGCAAAAATTGAGCAAAACCATCGGGACCGTGTTAAATGTTGTTTTTTATCACACATACTAATATATACCTAAAAAGAAGGATAAAAGTCAAATTTTACGTTTGTTTGTAAAAAATATTGGGCTGGTGGTGGAATTTTGACGGTTTAAGTGCCGTGTAGGGGTGTTTTGGAGGGCTCGGGGGGCATGGGGGCTTTGGGGTGTCCCCAAAAATTTCTACCTTTGCGCCGGCATTTAATGAGGTAAGCTCCTATGAAAAATGAGGCAGATAAGCCGAATTTCATTACGTCCTCCCTTGACTTCCTGGTCAACTGGGGCCGTACTAATTCTCTGTGGCCGTTCCCCTATGGTACGGCTTGCTGTGCAATCGAATTCATGAGTACGGAAGTGGGTCGTTATGACCTTTCCCGTATCGGTTCTGAATACGTGCGTTTTACGCCGCGTCAGTCCGATGTGCTGCTTGTGTCAGGTACTATTACATACAAGCAGGCTCCGATCCTGCAGCGCATGTACGAACAGATGGCAGAACCCAAGTGGGTGATCGCCATGGGCGCCTGCGCAAGCTCCGGCGGTTTCTATGACTGCTACTGCACCGTTCCGGGTATCGACCATATCATCCCCGTCGACGTCTATATCGGTGGCTGCCCCAGCCGTCCCGAAGCATTCTTCGACGCCATGTTCGACCTGCAGAACAAGATCAAGGACGAATCCTTCATGAAGCAGCGTGCGGAACGCGTCAAGGATCAGCTTGAAATGATCAAGGTGAAGACCGCCGAATGCAAGGCCGAGGCTAAGGCCATGGCTGCCGAAAAGGTCTCCGCCGCCAAGGATTTCCTGGTCGAAAAAGAACAGAAACTTATTAAGAAAGCACAGTTCTGGAAGGAGTAAAAATGGATTTTGCTGAAAAGACCGTTTCCCTCCTGGAAGAGAAGTTCGGCGGCAAGCGCGAACCTCTGGCCAAGTGGGACGCCTGTGTGGTGATTCCTAAGGAATACCTCCACAATGCAGTGGAGTTCCTGAAGAACGATAGTTCTACCCAGTTGGATATGCTGCTGGACGAAGCCGGCATCGACTATCTGACTTACCCCAATCACGAAGGTCCTCGCTTTGCAGTGAGCTACAGCTTCAAGAGCACCAAGGTTGCCGGTCGTCGCATCCGTCTTAAGGTGCTGGTCAGCGAAGCCGACCTGAAGGTCCCCACCATCACCGACCTGTACAAGAGCGCTGATTGGCTGGAACGCGAAGTCTTCGACCAGTTCGGAATTGTGTTCGAAGGTCACCCGGACCTCCGCCGCCTGTTGAACCATGTTGAATTTGTGGGCAATCCTCTCCGTAAGGATTACCCGGCCCAGAAGCGCCAGTGGCTTTCCACTAGCGACTACCTGATGCCCGAACTTGAAAAGCGCCTTGAATCCAAGGGTTACAAGGTGATCGAACGCTCCGAGGAAATCAATCCTGTGGACGAAGAATATCTTGAAGGGAGCAGACAATGATCGTATTAGATCCGAATGGCGAAAAGCTGAGCCTCATGTCCCTGAACGTGGGTCCCACTCATCCGGCTACCCACCACTGCGTACGCTTGCTTACCGCTCTCGACGGCGAAACTATCGTTGCCGGCGTTAGCGAAATTGGCTTTATGCACCGCGGTTTCGAAAAGATGGTTGAACGCGGCACCTGGCAGCAGGTGATTCCCTACACTGACCGCTTGAACTACTGCTCTGCAATGATGAACAACATTGCGTTCTGCCGTGCCGTCGAAAATATGTTCGGCATTGAAATTCCTGAACGCAACAAGGTTCTCCGCGTTATTGTGAACGAATTAAGCCGAATCAACGACCACTTCATTTGCGTGGCCGCTGCATTCCAGGACTTGGGTGGTACCACTCCGTTCATGTACGCATTTAACCCCCGCGAAGAAATCATGCTGATTTGGGAAAAGCTCACTGGCGCTCGTCTGACCAATAGCTTTGCCCGTATCGGTGGTCTGTATCGCGACACCTATAGCGGTTTCGAAGGTGATGTCCTGGCAGCCTGCAACTCTGTTGAAAAGGCTCTCAAGGATCTTCACGCCTGCTTGGACCGTAACCGCATCTTCCTGGATCGTACCGTTGGCGTTGCCAAGATTTCCAAGGAAGACGCTATCAGCTACGGCTGGACCGGCCCCGTGCTCCGTGCTACCGGCGTAGAAAGCGACCTGCGTAAGGATGAACCTTACTACGATTACGAAACCTATGACTGGGACGTTGTGGTTGGCACCAATGGTGACGCAAACGACCGTCTCCAGGTTCGTCTCTACGAAATCGAAGAATCCGTTAAGATTGTACGTCAGGCTCTGAAGCGTCTCGCTCCGGGTCCTGTTGACATTGTCGATCCTCGTATTCGCGTGCCGTCTCACAAGATGGCTTACCAGGATATGGAAGGCCTCATCGGCCGTTTCAAGAGCGTTTACGAAGGCATCCGCGTGCCCGAGGGCGAATACTACTGCGGTAGTGAATGCGCTAACGGCGAACTTGGCTTCACCATCATTGCCGATGGTTCCGGCCACCCGTACCGCATCAAGGTTCGTTCCCCCAGTCTCGCTCACGTTTCCGCTTTCAACTTCCTGGTTGAAGGTCTTACCTTGGCCGACTCTATGGCTACCTTGCCTGGCCTCAACATGATTGCAGGAGAACTTGACCGATGAGTGAACATATTAAAGGTGCAGTTCATTTTGTTGCAAACAACAATCTGAAGTTCGATCGTCCGGAACAGCCTATTGGTGCTATGCCGGATCCGGCACAGACCTTTGGCCACGTGAACAAGATTCAGGAACAGCCCAATCCCAAGGAAGTGCTGGAAAAGCTCTCCACTCCCGAAATCAAGGAACGTTGCGCTGACTTGCTGAGCCGTTACCCTGAAGGGCAGGGCGCACTTCTCGAAGTGCTGTGGCTTGTGCAGGGCGTGTTCGGCTGGGTTCCCACCGAAGGTATCCGCTGGGCTGCTAACGTTTGCGGTTGCGCTCCGGCTCATGCTCTTGGCGTCGCCACTTTCTATACCATGTATAACCATGCTCCCAAGGGCAAGTTCATGTTGCAGTTCTGCCGCAACATCAGCTGCGCTATCAAGGGTGCACAGCCCCTCATCAAGTACATCGAGAATAAGCTTGGCATCAAGTCCGGCGAAACCACTCCCGATGGCCTCTTCACCATTCTCCAGGTGGAATGCCTGGGCTCTTGCGGCAACGGCCCCATGATGCTGGTGAACGATGACTTCGCTACCGACGTTGTTGACGGTCAGCTGAAGATGAAGCGCGGCACTACTCTCACTGAAGAAAGCATTGACCGTATCGTCGAATGGTGCAAGGCTCATGCAGACAACGTTCCCAAGCACGACGTGCTGGGCGGTGTTGTTAAGGGTCATTGCGGTCATCCGGGCGCTCCTGGCGCAACTGCCAAGCCCCAGGTCAATGACTATGCTCCTCCCAGCCCCGTTCTCTGCGTCAAGGCTGAAGCCGATGCAGCTGGCGCTACCCTCACTTGGAAGGGTGCTCCGGAATTCACCAAGATCGTGGTTGAAAAGAAGTCTGGCAATGATTGGGTCGTCGTTGGCGAACCCGGCGTTAAGGACAAGGCTTTCGTGGATGCCGCTGGTAAGGTTGGCGATGAATATCGCATGATCGCTACCTCTGGCGAACGCGTGGCTAAGCCTTCCGCTGTTGCTGTTACCACTCAAAAGCCGGAACCGGTTGAAGAGAAGAAGGTATAATTATGGCAGAATGCGTAAAAGTTTGTACTGAAAACTTCGGCAAGGGCGCCCAGGACATTGAAGTCTACAAGAAGCTGGGCGGCTACGAAAATATTTCCGAACGCTTGTTCAATATGAGCCAGTTCGAGCTCATCGACTACGTGCAGCGCACCAATCTGCGTGGCCGTGGCGGTGCAGGCTTCCCCACCGGTATGAAGTGGAGCTTCGTGCCCCGCGGAACCGGCAAGCCCGTGTACATCGTGGTGAACGCTGACGAAGGCGAAGGCGGTACCTTCAAGGATCACTTCCTCATGTTGGAAGATCCCCACCGTCTTATCGAAGGCCTTATCATCGCCGCCTGGGCTCTGGGTTCCCGTGCAGCATACATCTACTGCCGTGGCGAATTCCTGCCCTGCATCGAAAGCCTCAACAAGGCTCTGAACCAGGCTTATGCCGCTGGCTACCTTGGCGAAAATATCTGCGGAACCAAGTTCTGCTTCGATATCTTCGTACATCGCGGTGCTGGCGCCTACATTTGCGGTGAAGAAACCGCACTCATTAACTCTCTCGAAGGCCAGAAGGGTCAGCCCCGCCTGAAGCCGCCTTTCCCGGCTGTTAGCGGTGCATGGAAGAGCCCCACCTGCGTGAACAACGTAGAAACCATTATGGCTCTCCCCTGGATCCTGAAGCACGACCCCAGCGAATACGCCAAGATGGGTACTCCCCGTGCAGGTGGTACCAAGGTGTTCTGCATTTCCGGCGACGTGAAGAATCCGGGCGTGTACGAAGCTCCTCTGGGCACTCCCATGATGACCATGATCAACGAATATGCCGGTGGCGTGGTCGGTGGCAAGCTGAAGGCTGTGCTGCCCGGTGGTTCTTCTTGCGCTCCTCTGACTGCAGAAGAAGCTGCGGTTGCAACCATGGATTACGAATGCCTGGCTTCCATGAAGACCATGTTCGGTTCCGGTGCTATGATCGTCATTAACGACACTCATAACATGGTTGACCTGTTGAATGTATTGGGTAATTTCTACAGCCACGAATCCTGTGGCCAGTGCACCCCGTGCCGCGAAGGTACCGGTCTTCTGCACCGCATGCTGAACCAGATTGTTGCTGGCAACGGTCACGACGGCGATGTGGAACTGATGCAGAGCCTTACCGGTGGTTTCGGTGGCGTGACCATTTGTCCGCTGTCCATCTCTCTGGGCGGCCCTGTAGCTTCCTACAGCACAAAGTTCCGCGCCGACTTCGACGAATACATTGCAAAGAACCCGGACCACGCAAAGCCGCGTGTCCAAGAAACCGCACGTCCTGGAATTTTCTGGTAATAATATGAGTAACTACTATAACATGCCGAAACTCCCGACCGAAAACAGCCCGAAGGTTGAAATCTTCGTGGATGACAAGGCCGTGATGGTTCCTGGCGATACTAACCTCCTCGAAGCCCTGAAGGCTGTCGGGATTGAAACTCCGCACGTCTGTTACCATCCGTATCTGCCGGTTTCCGGTAACTGCCGTCAGTGCCTGGTTGAACAGGAAGGCCCCCGTGGTCGTATGCTGGTCATCTCCTGCTATACTCCTGTCGCTCCGGGTATGAAGATTTATACTCCTGCTTCCTCTGCTCGCGTCAAGAACGCCCGCAAGGCAACTCAGGAATTCATGCTGGTGAACCATCCGCTGGATTGCCCTATCTGCGATAAGGCTGGCGAATGCACCCTGCAGGAAAACTACATGGAATGCGGTCAGAACGAAGGCCGTCTCCGTCCGGAATATGGTAAGAACTACCACGGCAATCCGGTTCACCAGTTCGTTGACGCCAAGGGCCAGGTCCGTGGCGGTAAGCACGTGGATATCGGTCCCCGAATCCTTCTCGACGAAGAACGCTGCGTACAGTGCGACCGTTGCGTCCGCTTCATGCGTTCTGTGGCCAAGGATGAACAGCTGCAGCTTGCAGGCCGTGCCGACCACACTTACATCACCACGTTCCCCGGCGAAAAGCTGGACCACGAATATGACCTCTGCGTCACTGACGTGTGCCCCACCGGTGCAATGACTGCCAAGTACTTCCGTTTCCAGAAGCGCGTATGGCTCCTGAGCCACACCCCGACCATCTCCATGGATGACTCCCTGGGCGCAAACATCTGGATCGACCATGCCGACGGTAAGATCTACCGCGTCATGCCCCGTTGCAATCCGGAAGTGAACCGCAGCTGGCTCTCTAACACCAGCCGTATGGCATTCCAGAACTTTAACAAGAACCGTCTCCCCGCAATCGGTGGCGTCAAGGTCATCAAGGAAGCTCTCGCTTCTGCAACTGGCAAGATCGCTCTCGTTGCCGGTGGCGAATGCACCATCGAAGACTTGGCTGCTCTCCGCATGCTGAAGGAATCCCTGGGTGACCGTGCCGATATCTTCGGCGGTTCTCTCAAGATCAAGTCCGAACCCGATGGCATCGCCAAGAGCGGTGACCCCATGGCAAACCGCGCCGGCTTCAAGCTCCTTGGCCTTGCCGACGACAATCTGTGGGATCTGGCTCAGAACGTTTCCAACTACTCCGTGCTGGTCTGCGTGAACAACAACATTGTTGGCGATGGCAACAAGTCCATGGACGTAATCGAAAAGATTCCGACCCGCATCGTTCTTTCCGCTTTCAATGACGAAACTGCAAACATGGCTACCCTTGCTTACGGTATCAGGCACTGGAGCGAAGTCCAGGGCACCATGGTGAACTCTCTCAACATTCTCCAGAAGTTGAACGCAGCTCCCACTTGCCCCGATGCAGAACTGAGACCCGCTTACGAAGTTCTCTCTGAACTGGCTGGCAACACCTTCACCTGTGCATACGACGCTTTCAAGAAGGCTGCCGAATACGCCCCGGCTCTCGCCGGCCTCGCTTACGACAGCATCAAGAGCACTGGCCTTCATCTTGAAGGAGGTAACGCATAATGGATATTATTGAATCCAAATCCTGGGTTGAATGGCTGATCACGATTGCGAAGTTCGCCTTCTGCTTCGTGCCGGTCCTTTACATCCTCCTGTTGATTCCTATGGAACGCCGTGGCGCCGGCTTTATGCAGGACCGTCAGGGCCCCAACCGTTCCTACATCAAGATCCCGTACTTCGGCAAGATCCGCTTGCTGGGTTACGTGCAGAACATGTGCGACGGTACCAAGCTGTTCTTCAAGGAAATGTTCGCTCCCAAGGGCGCAAGCAAGTTCCTGTACTACGTGGCTCCGGCAATCCCGTTTGCCATCGTGTTCCTGTCTCCCTGCGTCATTCCCTGGTTCGGACCTCTGGTTTTCGAATGGGGTGGCAAGGTCGTGACGATCAGCGGTTCCATCCTTGATACCGAAGTGGGCATCTTGCTCCTGTTCGGTTTCTCTTCTCTGTCTGCATTCGGTGCTGTCCTGGCTGGTTGGGCTTCCAAGTCCAAGTACAGCTACCTGGGCTCCCTCCGTACTTCTGCAATGACCATTAGCTACGAAGTCTGCCAGGGCCTTTCCATGATGGGCCTCCTGGTGCTCGCAGGCTCCTTCAGCCTCACCGACATCGTTAGCTGGCAGGAACACCACGTCTGGGGTATCGTTGCCCAGCCGGTGGCTTTCTTCTGCTTCCTCATTGCAACTATCGCCGAAACTGGCCGTGCTCCCTTCGACGTTGCCGAAGGTGAACCGGAACTGGTTGCTGGTTACCACACTGAATACGGTGCAATGCAGTTCGGTATGTTCTACATGGGCGAATACGCTCATATCTGCATCGCTTCCTTCCTGGTGGCAACCCTCTTCCTGGGTGGCTACTCTGTACCGTTCGTTACTACCGAAACCATGCAGGCTCACATGGGCGGCTCCCTGGCCATCCTCTGCTGGGTGCTTGCATTCCTCGGCCTCGCATTCCTCCACATGATGCACCGCTACTCCAAGAAGCTCCGCGCTTCTTCCCAGAGCAACAAGATGGTGATCCTGCAGGAATACAAGCTGTACAAGCTGGTTGCCGGTATTGCTACCGTCGTGTTCATCGCTGCCGGTGTCGCTTCCTGGATGTTCTACACTCCGGAAATCGCACATACCGCCGCTGGCGTCAACACCATCGGTACTGCTCTCGGTACTGCTGTTATCCACCTGCTGGTTCTTGTCGTCAAGAGCGTGTTCTTCTGCTGGGTCTGGATTTGGGTCCGTTGGACTCTGCCCCGCTTCCGCTATGACCATGTGATGAACCTCGGTTGGAAGATTATCCTTAACATCGCTATCCTGAACCTCGTCGTGACCGCAGTTGTCGCAAAGCTCGTTGGAGGTAACTAATGGCTCGCGTTATTAAACAGAAACCCATGACCGTCATCGAACGCCTCTACATTTTCGAGGCTATGCGCGGTCTGTGGACCACCCTTAAGCATGCTGCCCGTGGTTTGTTCCGCTACGAAGAACTTCCCACTATTTCCTACCCGGAAGGCCTGCCCGAAGTTCGCAACACCTATCGCGCCAAGCATCGCTTGATGCTCCGCCCCGATGGCACTCCCCGTTGCGTTGCTTGCGGCATGTGCGCTGCAGCTTGCCCTGCTCACTGTATCTTTATCGAAGCAACCCAGTCTGACGATCCCCGTATCGAAAAGCGCGTCATGCGTTTTGACATCGACCACCTGGTTTGCGTGTTCTGCGGCCTTTGCGCCGAAGCCTGCCCGGTAGATGCTCTCCGCATGGATACCAAGCAGATCGTTTTTGAACATCGCAACCGCGAAGATTTCGTGGCACACCTGGCCGATCTCATCGAATGGGATCCGAAGGATTACCCCGAAGACGCACAGAGCCAGATGGCTCCGGGCGGTACCAAGAACGCCGAGGCCCGCAAGGTCTGGGGAATGGAGGTTAAGTAATGCTCGCCCTGATTTACTTCATTGTCCTTGGAATTATCGCAATTGGCTCTGCCGTTTGCGTGCTCCTTTCCAAGCATCCGCTCTACGGAGCTCTTTCCCTGGTTCTTACCATGCTCTCCCTGGCCGGTATCTACGGCCTGCTGGGTAGCCCCTTCATGGGCGTTGTCCAGATCATGGTTTACGCAGGCGCAATCATCATGTTGCTCACCTTCGTGATCATGGTGCTGAACGCCGGTAAGGACAGCAAGACTCCCATGTTCGACAAGGTTTCCCTGTTCGTGATTCCGGCCGTGATCGTTCTCGCCGGTCTCGTGGGCTTTGCCCTGGTTCGTGCTCCCATCGTCTTCGATGCTACCACCCTCCGCGGCTCTGTAAAGCTCACCTCCGAAACACTGTTTAACGTAGCTCAGGAAGGCCCCGGCTACTTCGTCCTGTTCGAAGTCCTCGGTCTGTTGCTCCTTTCTTCCATGGGTGCCGCTGTGCTCATGGCCAAGAAGCGCCTTGGCTCTGAAATCGAGGAGGAAAAGTAATGGAACTCCAAGCTATGTATGTTCAGATTTTGGCCCTGGTGATTTTCGCCATCGGCCTTATCGTGGCCATTTCCCGCAGAAACATCTTCTTCGTGCTCATGGGTGTTGAACTCGCCCTGAACGCCGTGAACCTGTCTTTCGTGGGCTTTGCCAAGACCCTGCCTGCCGAAATGAGCGTTGCAGGCCAGATCGTGCCGCTGTTCGCAATTGCTGTTGCAGCTGCCGAAGCTTGCGTGGGCCTTGCCATGGTCATCATGATCTTCCGTAACCGCGAGAGCGTTGATTCCAACGACTTCTCTAACTTGAAGGGGTAATAATCAATGACTAATTTACCGCTTTGGTTTATTCCGCTCTTCCCGCTCATCGGTACCATCCTTTTGGGTACCATCGCCGTGATTTCTTCCGGCAGCAAGAAGGGCCCTTCCGAAGGTTTCGTTGGCGCGCTGGCCGTGTTGTTCCCGGCTCTCGCTTTCGCTAGCGTTGTCCTGCTGGCTTTCGGCATGCCCGAAACCGGCATCCGTCAGACCCTCTGCAACTGGATCGACGTCCCCATGCTCAAGGTGGACATCGGATTCCTGTTTGACGGTCTGTCCCGCATCATGCTGCTGTTCGTCACTGGCATCGGCTCCCTGATTGCGCTGTACTCCATCGGTTACATGCACGGCGACCGTGGCTTTGCCCGCTTCTTCGCCTACATCAACCTGTTCCTGTTCAGCATGATCGTGCTGGTCCTTTCCGACAGCCTTCTGCTTACGTTCCTCGGTTGGGAAGGTGTGGGTCTCTGCTCTTACCTGCTGATCGGTTTCTGGAACCACGACGTGAACAACTGCAAGGCTGCAAACAAGGCCTTCATCGTGAACCGCGTGGGTGACATCGGCTTCCTCCTGGGTATGCTGGTGCTCTGCACTATCGGCGGCTCCGCCATCCTCAACTACGATCAGCTGGCTGCATTCATCCAGATGGTCGTTTCCGGTGGCCACGTTGAAATCGTCATTCCGTTCCTGTCTCTCGCCGGTATCTGCTTCTTCGTAGGCTGCACCGGTAAGTCCGCCCAGATTCCTCTTCTCACTTGGTTGCCCGATGCAATGGCTGGTCCGACCCCGGTTTCCGCCCTCATCCATGCTGCAACCATGGTGACCTCTGGCGTGTATCTGCTTGCCCGTCTCGGTTCTATGTTTGCCATGCTCCCCACCGTGCTTGATATCATTACCGTTGTCGGTATGCTCACTGCATTCTGGGCCGCTGTGGCTGGCCTCTTCCAGAACGACATCAAGAAGGTGCTGGCATACTCCACTATCTCTCAGCTGGGCTACATGTTCATGGCTGCAGGTGTGGCTGCATTCGATGCTTCCATCTTCCACGTCTTTACCCACGCCTTCTTCAAGGCAGCCCTGTTCCTCGGTGCCGGTGCCGTGATTCACGCCCTGGCTGGCGAACAGGATATGCGCAAGATGGGTGGCCTGGTCAAGAAGGTTCCCGTTACCGCATGCGTCATGATCTTTGCATTCCTGGCCATTATCGGTATCCCGGGCTTCGCCGGTTTCTGGTCTAAGGACCTGATCCTGGAACGTCTCTACATGAGCGGTCCCATGGGCCCCTACTACTATGCAGTTGGCCTCCTCACTGCTGTTATTACCGCTGTCTACATGGGCCGTCTGATCATCCTGACCTTCTTCGGTTCCTATCGCGGTTCCAAGGAAAGCGAACATCACATTCACGAAGCTCCGGCTTGCATGCTGATCCCCATGGTGATTCTCGCCGTTGGCGCAGTGTTCTCCGGTTATATGTGGGCAGATTCCATCGGCCTTACCTTCTTCCGTGATATGCTGGCTCCTGTTGTTGGTGCTGCACAGCTCTCCGTGGCTCACTCCGAAGCCCACGTGAACCCCATGGTGTTCGCCGGTCTCGGCACTGCCGCTGCTGTTCTCGGTCTCGTGATTGCCTGGGCCAAGTTCGGCAAGGCTCGCATTCCTGAAGCCAAGGGCTCTTCTGCTCCTACCGGCAAGATGGCTACCTGGACCTTCCTCTTCGATATCATTCACGGTTGGTTCATCTGCCTTACCAATGTTGTTGCCTGGATTATCGAAAACTGCGTGGATAAGCTGGTTCAGTTTGTCCAGTGGCTGGTAGCCGGCATTGTTGAAATCCTGGGTGATGGCGTTGCCTCCTTCCAGGTTCGCAAGGTTCGCCTGCAGCTCGCTCTTAGCGTTGCCGGTGTTGTAGCCCTTGTGCTCGTTGTTCTTCTGACCGGAGGTATGATCTAATGCTTCTGCATCTCCTCGTCTTGGCTCCGTTCGTTGCCGCTATCCTCATGGTGGCAACCTCCAAGGAAGATCCCAAGTCTTCTTCCCGCCTGGCTTTCCTCTTCGGCCTTGCCTTTGTGGGCATGTCCGTCGCTCTGATCGCCGGTGGCAACCAGGCTACCGAAGCTGTGGAATGGTTCCGCATTCCTGGCGCAAAGGGCCCGGTTTACTACTACCTGTACAGCCATGGTCTGGGCGCCTGGATGACGCTCCTTTCCTCTGGTCTTTCCCTGGTGGCTCTCATCACTGCTCGTAACACTACCTGCAAGAACTACCGCAACTTCGCAATCGGCATCTTCGCCTTGATGGGCGCCATGAACGGCACCTTCCTGGCCGCCGACGCAGTGCTGTTCTTCTTCTTCTTCGAAGCAATGGTGATCCCCGCCGCAATCCTTATCGCCGGTTTCGGTGGCAAGGATCGCGTCAAGGCTGCTATGACCTTCGCCATCTACACCCTGGTGGGCTCCGCTCCCATGATGGTGGCTCTGTGGTACGTGCTGACCAAGGCTGACAACTCCCTGCTCCTTTCTCTGGCCCTGGCTATCCAGAACATGGATCCCGCCGTCCAGACCTCTATCCTCGTTTGCTTCCTCCTGGCCTTCATGGTGAAGACTCCGATCTTCCCGTTCCACGGCTGGCAGGCAATTTCCTACTCCGAAGCTCCCGCTCCGCTCTCTGCAATCCTTACCGGTGCAATGAGTAAGGCTGGCGTCTTTGGTTTCATTGCCTGGATCCTCCCGATTTTCCCGCTTTCTATGACTGCTGTCAGCACCATGATGTGGCTGGGCCTCGTGACTGCCGTTTACGGCGCTCTCATGGCTCTCCGCGCCAAGGATGCCAAGAAACTTCTGGCCTTCAGCTCCATGGGTCACCTCGGCCTGGCTGTTGCCGGTGTCTTTAGCCTTTCCGAAGCTATGCTCCCCGCAGTGCTGGTGCTCCTGGTGGCACACGGCCTCTCCGCAGGCGCACAGTTCCTTCTGATGGGCATTGGCGAACGTATGACTGGAACTCGCGAACTGGATAAGCTTGGCGGTCTTGCCCGCAAGACTCCGGTGTTCGGCACCCTGTTCGGCTTTGTGGCTGTGATGGCCCTGGCTGTTCCTGGTACTGCAGGCTTCGTCGGCGAATTCACCGTGCTCCTGTCCCTCTGGGATATGGGCCCGCTCCCCGCACTGGTTGCTGGTCTCACCATCATCCTCTCTGCCGCTTACATGCTCCGCTTCGTCCAAAAGGTTATCTTCGGTGAACAGAAGTGCGAAGTGACCGGCACCCAGATGACTGCCCTGGAAGGTTCTTCCATCGGTATCATGGCCGCCCTGCTCCTGGTGTTCGGTATGCATCCCGCATTCATCACCAACGCTCTGCACCTCTTCGACGAACAGGCTGTGGAACAGATGGCTAAGCTCTCCGGCAACGCCCAGCAGATCGAAGAAACTGCCGAAAACGAAGCAGTTCCCGCCGCTGAAGCTGCCGCCTCCGCCGAAGACGAAAATATCGCAAGCGTTGCCCAGCCCATGACCGAAGAAGACTTCCGTCAGCTGGATTCTAACCTGGCCGCCAACGGTTTCAGCGAAGAAGAACGCGCATCTCTCATCAAGCAGCTCCGCGAAATGGATGTCGACACCGCCGCCGCTTCCGAAGCCGCTGTTGAAGGAGGTAACAACTAATGAGTAACATGATCATTCTCTTGCCGGTTATCCTGGTTGCCGTTGGCGCCCTGATTTCCTTGGCTGCAGAACCCTTCATCAAGGACGAGAACAAGCATAAGATCCTTCCCTGGGTCGCTTCCGCATTCGCCCTGTTCGCAGCCGGTGCCTACGCCCTGGTCACTACCGATACCTTCTACGGCCTCTATGCCATGGATCCGGCCCGCCGCCTCCTGGGTGTTGCCATTGTGCTCTGCGCCTTCCTGGGTATCGCTGGCCTCCAGTGGACCCTGGGCCACGAAAAGTTCAAGGGTGGCGAAGCTTATGCCCTCCTGATGCTTGCTACTACTGGCGCCCTGCTCATGACTCAGGCCATCGACTATGTGGCCCTGTTCCTGGGCATGGAACTGGCTAGCTTCCCGATCTACGCCCTGGTGGGTATTCGCCGCAAGGATGCAAACGCTAACGAAGGTGCCTTCAAGTACTTCGTTTCCGGTTCCATCTTCAGCGCCATCTTCCTCTACGGTGTGGCTATGGTTTACGGTGCTACCGGTACTACCAGCTTCAATTCCGCCATTCTCCCGGGTCGCGAAAGCATCTACGGCATTGGCGTGTTCATGACCGTGATTGGCCTCCTGTTCAAGGCTGGTGCCGCTCCTGTCCACTTCTGGGTGGCTGACGTCTACACCGGTGCTTCCGTTGCAGTGACCGGCTTCATGGCTGCAGTTGTTAAGGTTGGCGCTCTCGCCGCCCTGGCTTCTGTATGGCTCGGCATCCTGGTGACCAAGGCTGGCTCCGCAGCCGCCTGGAACCTTGCTGAACAGGTGACCATCGGTTCCCAGTCCAAGGGCCTCTACTATGTGGTTGTTATCGTGGCTCTGCTTTCCATGGTGTTCGGTGCCTTCGGCGGTCTCGCCCAGAAGTCCATCCGTCGCATCTTGGCTTACTCCGCCGTGATGAACGCCGGCTTTATCGTAATCGGCCTGCTGCTGCCCAACTACGCTGCAAACGGTACCGTTCAGATGGGCCCCATGTTCTACTTCCTGGTGACCTACGCCGTTGCATCTGCTGGCGCCCTCACCGGTATTGCCTACCTGTCTGGCCGTGACGACCGCAACGAAACTCTGGAAGCAATCCAGGGCCGCGGCCGCAAGCGTCCCTTCGTTGCTCTGGGCGTGACTGTCTGCTTGGCAAGCCTGGCTGGCCTTCCGCCGGTTGCTGGTTTCCTGGCCAAGTTCACCCTGTTCACCGACGCATTCGCCGCTGGTATGGGCTGGCTCGCTGCCGTGGCCTTCGGCCTCTCCCTGGTGGCTGCCGTGTTCTACCTGCGCATCGCCTTCGTCCTCTTCATGCCCCTCAAGCCTGAATGCGAATGCAAGTGCGTATGCGCCAAGAGCGCACCCTTCAGCTACCTGCTGAAGTTTGCAGTGACCGTTGCCGCTATCGCCCTCCTGGTGGTCGGCGTGATCCCCGGCATCGCCCTGATCTAATCAGTTACAGGACGTCATTCCTGAACTGACCCAAAGTCATCCTGAACTTGTTTCAGGATCCCAGGATCTCAGGATCCTAAACTTCGAAAACGCCTCGTAGGAATCCCCTACGGGGTGTTTTTGTTTATAAGCGGATTTTATAAAGTACTTGAATGAATTCGCCTTCTGAACATTTTTGGGGTTCGTGTGTGACAAGGAACAAAAAATAGGGGGGAAAGCGGAAAAGGAACGCCTGATTTTGTAAGAAAATTAGTGACAATAATGCAATGAAAATTTATCTTTCGTCACTGAGAAAGATCAAGGTTTGTATGAAAAAGATAATCTATGCTATGACTTTTGCCGGCATCTGCGCTGTAGGCGCTAATGCTGCTATTACCCCGAAGATACCTTCCGTAGACGTAAAGGATGGTTGTTACCAGATTAGTACGGCTGCAGAACTTTATGGTTTTGCCGCGGTAGTTAACGGCACGAGTGGTCAGACCGCAAATAAGACTGCTTGCGGTAAGCTGACCGCTAATATTACCGTGAACAGTAGTGTTCATGAATCCACTGGTGAAGGTTGGCTGGTTAAGACTCAAGGTAACCTCATTTACTACAAGTATGAAGGTGGTGTTATTAATACAACTGTTGATCGCGAATCCTGGACTCCGATTCAGGGTTTTGCAGGCAAGTTTGATGGCGGTACGTACTCCATTAGCGGCTTGTATCTTTGGATAACCTCCAATGCAGGTTTCTTTGAATCCATTTCTGGTGGTGCGGTCATTAAGAACCTGAACATTCGCGACTCCTATTTTAGAGTGGAACCTGAGAATGCAGGCGGCTTGGCGGTTCGTGTAGAAAAAGGTAATGGCAAGCTGATTCGTATTGATAATAGTTCCTTTGGCGGTACCGTCGCTGGCGGATATTACAAAAACAGAACGACTAAAAACGGTGCCAACATTGGTGGCCTTATTGGCACGGTGAAGGATGGTGCCAGGTTGGTCATTTCCAATAGCATTAACCATGGTCGTGTATTCTCTTCCTATACCGATAGAGCCGGGTTAAGTAAGGTTATGGATGAGGAAACCTTGACCGGAACCAATATCGCAGGTCTCATTGCCAATGTGGAGTCTGGTGCTGTGGCAAGTGTTGCAAACTGCTATAACATCGGTACCGTTGATGCCAATTCTGGTAGCTCTGGCCTTAACGCTACAGTTGGCTCCGCTGCAGGTACTCTCGAAACAGATAACGTAAACTGCGAATCTGGTACTACAGGTTGCACAAAAGGAAAGGATTCCACAAATCTTACCTCTAGTTTTAACAGCTATGACCAGTCCAACGTTTTCGCTTATTACGATCCCGAAACTGTTGAATCTATCATTGGAGCAGACTCTCATCCCGGCGTAACCATCTCTGAAGACGGCTTGACCCTTACTGCAACCATTCACGACGATGCAACGACATTCTCTATTCCTCAGGATATCAAGGTCGACACGGTTGTTTTCACCCGTCAATTTACTGCAGGAGGTTACTCCACTATAACATTGCCCTTTAGCATTGAATCGTCTAAAATCAATGAAGGTGCAAATACTTTCGCAAAACTTAAGGAAGTTACGGAAGAAGATGGCGTGTTTACTGATGCTGTTGGTGAATCGACCACTTCCCTAGAAGCCTACACTCCGTACTTGCTTACCATAAACAGTGCCGAACTTCTCGTCTCTGGCGCCGTCACTCTCAAGAAAAATCCTGAGAGCGCAACAACTACTGTTGATGACTGGTCCTTTATCGGAACCATGGCAAAGAAGCGCTGGCAGGATGATGATAAAAAGCAGGAAAATGCTGATGAACTGGGCAGTGTTTATGGATTTGCTGGCTCCGCAAATAAGAATAATCTTGTTATCGGTTCCTTTGTCAAGGCTGGCAATAAGGTGGCAATTCTCCCCCTACGCGCTTACCTGATTTATAATGGCAGTGAGCCCGAGAAAAAGCCTGCCGCTCCCGGCGCCGAATATGCTCCTGCTGCAGTGGCGTCCATCGACAAACTTCCTGAATCCATGAGGGTGATTATCGTTGACCCGGCTCCGGCTGATACTGATGAAGATGACAATCAGATAACTGCTATCAAGAATCTCAAGGCCCCTGCAAACATTGTCAAGTCAGATCGCTGGCACGATGTTACTGGCCGCAGCATGAACAAGCCCAAGGCTCAGGGCGCATACGTTAACTACCGCACTCCGGTTATCGTCAAGTAAGGAGCGAACAATGAACATCGAAAAGAATCTCGAAAAGAAAGAATACGTTGCTCCGCAGATGACCGTTATGGACATGAGCATGACATCGTTATTGTGTGCCAGTGGTGAAGAAATAAAGCTCTTCTCTGCCGAAGATGATAGTGATGATGATGTCTATTTCCAATAGGGCTGCGATTCGAAGCTGACAAAAACATCTGCTATTTAATCCCTCCGCGGTGCGATTGCGCCTGCGGGGGATTTTTTAATGCTGTAAATAAAACTTCCCTCAAAAAAGTGGATCTTTTCTCTCCGTGAATTCTGGCAAAAGTCTCCTGTAAAATGCATAATAAGCAGCCGACAATTGACAAAGCCCTGTAAAGCACGCTCGACAGAGCAACTTCAATTGACAAAGCCCTGTAAACCGCGCCCCTCCGGTGTCCACGACTTGTTCGGGGATCTCCTTTGTTCGTGCTAAAAAATTTTACAATCATTTTTCAAAAAATCGGGATCCATTCCCCGCAAAAAAGCGTGTAT